>JAULTB010000018.1:0-18577 GCA_038801655.1 Candidatus Methanosuratincola thermotaenarum
TATATCGGAAATGTTTTAGTGCCTTGCTCTAAACTGGAGGTGTAAGTAATGCCGCAATGTTCGCTGTTTGAAGTGTACAAGACCCCTTCTGGTAGCGTTTACTATATCTGCCACCGCCCGCCGTTCGGCGAGGAAGGCACGATGCTGCCAAACGGAGAGCTTCAGTGCCAGAAGTGTGACAAGAGGAAGTAATCGTTCATACTTTCTTATTTCTTGGCTATTTTTTTAAGGTCAAGTTAAATGGTTTACCACTTTCTGCAATTTCCGCCGGGATTTTTTCTTTCCATTTCTCCAGAAACTCCAAGTCCTCCTCGGGCTTTCTCATATCATCAGGGAGCATGTGCGGTATGTCGTCGATTATTGGGTACCATCTCTTGCAGCTTTCGCATGACAAGATCCCTTCGTTCACCTCATCCGATTCCCTGATGATGTGTAGATCGAGGGGGTGGTGCTTGCAGATCGGGCATGCAAGTATGTCCAAAAGCCTCCTCTTCATTCATAATCCCCGATTAGATTCGCCCTGTAACATTAATAAGATTATCCAAGGTTCGCTAGGCAGCTTTTACACATCCCGTCCATTTTCTCTGTCGGTCCAGTTGAGGTTCCAAGCGCTTTTTTATTTCCAATCTCTTTTCAATATCTGATTGATTAAATTGAAAGAAAACGAACCTGTTTCTTGGCTACACGAAGTAGGTTCTGATTGTGAATTCAGTGGAACCTATCTTCATATAGCTTACCGCAACAGGCGAAGCTGCCCTAATGATAGGAGAAGCTGATGGATCTGATCCAAGTAGTTCTGAACTACACACGCTTAATGTGTCGTTCTTGAACGAATTCCTCTCAAAGAGGTTCCATATCGCCGAATTAATTAAGAATAAGCGCCTCAACATTTCCTACATGAACAAGATGGTCTCATCTGGAAGACCTCAAATCCTTCAGTAATGCTTGAGCAAATTGATGTTTCTTGTCAGGTTGATCGATCAGCTAATGTTAAAAATCATGCTGTATTGGCGTTGATCGGTCGCCGAGGAACTTTGCGATACGGTCTTGACGGCGATGACAATCGCCTTCTGATATTGCGGTTATATATTTTCAATGAATGATGCACTGCCAAGGTGCAAAAAATGGCAAGGAGAATGAGAATGAACCGGAAGGGTTTGACAGGCATCGAGACCGCAATCATCGTCATTGCCTTCGTCATCGCAGCCTCGGTCTTCGCTTTCGCGGTCCTCAACATGGGTCTTCTGACAACCGCAAAGGCGCAGGACGCCATAGTTTCGGGGGTGGGCCAAGCCCAGTCCTCGCTGAAGATCACGACCGTCTATGCTTACAGCGACGAAGAGGGCTCAAGTGCCAAATGCAAGGGCGTAGCAGTGTTAGTGCAACCATCGGGCACTGCCAACGTTGACTTCACCCCAAGCAAGGTTGCCATCTCATACAAGAACGCACAAGTCGCTCTCCCTGACGTCTACGAGGGTAATGCCACAGCTCTGTTCATAAACAAGACTGGCTTTTTGGCCAGTCCATACAATGGAGACCTTGCTACGCTTCTAAATGAGGTCACTGATAAATGCGTAGTAATTGAGATCCAAGGTGACGGCGACATGCTGCTGGAACAGGGCGAGGTCTTCGCGGTTTACCTCCACCTCGCGAACATTAGTAACGATGCAATTCTCAATGTATACGACCACTTCACAACCGAGATCATACCGGGGCAGGGCTCGAAGCTGACAATCACCGGAACGATGCCTGCGAGCATTCTCCCGGTGATGATGCTCTCAGGGTCCTGAGAGGATCCCTAAAATCCCTTTTTCCCTTTTTTGGCTTCTTTCCTATCCCCGCAATTCCCCCTTTCTTTTAACCAGAATTTTATTGCCAAGCGCCGACTTTCACCCCCCAGAGCGTTTGCTGGTCGCCTAAAGCGATTCTGTTTAAAGACACCCTTGGTCTAATGAATTGTCGATCAGTCCAGTGAGGTATACTTCCCCGGGGGTCTTTGATTGTCGCTGCTGAAGGAAGAGGGCGAAGACATAGGGATGAAAGTCATCCAGCTTGAGGAGAAGACGAACAAGCTGGAGGGCGCTGTGGCAGAAATTTCTAAAGAGACCCGTGCGGTTCTGAACGATGTCAGGGTGGTGCTGACCGAGCTCGAGAACCCGATGAACTACCTGAAGGGTCTCGGGATAGACGAAGTCATGCTTACCATGGCAGAGAACATCACAGAGAACAAGCTCAAGGAGTTTATGGAGAAGCGCCTCGAGGCACTCGTCCGCACCGTTGTTGAGGGCAAGCTCAAGGAAACCGTCAACAACCTGATAGCCGAGTTTATGGAGAAGGAGGCCGGGTCCATAATCGAGGGCAAGGTCAGGGAGATGAAAGAGAAGGGGATACTGAAGGTCCCCATAGACGTTGAGGAGCTGAGGAAGGCGCTGGACAGCAAGCTGGGCGAGGCTCTGGAGTCCGGCGCCCTCGACAGCCTTGTCGACAGGATGAAGGGTGAGCTTTTCGAGTCGCTTAAGGGAGAGATGGGGTCGAAGTTCGCGAAGGACAGGCAGACCTTCGAGTCCCTGAAGGCTGCGCTGAAGCAGGAGATCCTCGCTGAGCTCGCCGCGCAAGGGCAGTTCGCAACACGTGCGCCAGAAGACCCACAGGCGGAAACCGTAGCCCCCCCGCCTGCAAAGCCCCATCAGAGGGAGCCGCAGAAGCGCCCAATCTCGATCGTCGGCACTACGGCATGCGCAGCCGCGCTGGTGAGGATCTTCGGCAGAAGGGGTGCGGAACGGGTCGTGGACGACAACTACAGGCTCGGCAGGATCAACGAAGACGCCAGATCATCACTAATGAGAGCAATCAGCATAATGTGCGCGAGCGATCCGGTGGACGTTCCATACGAGAGAGAGTGCACCGTTGAGGAGCACCTCCTGGTAACTTATATGTTCGAGAGGCTAGGCAACGGCGGCAGCGACCTGGACTTTATGGTTCTGACAAATCTCCTAGGCAATGGCGTGACTGCAAAGGGAAGGGGGGGCATAAAAGACTGATAGAAAATTTGCAAATACAGTCGTTATAGGGTGGTAATGGTTTGAGCTCGGTCCTGACCGAAGGCATACTCACGATAGCTGTCGTGATAGCGGCTTCTACTGTAGCCGCGGTATTCGTGCAGAGCTCCTACCAGCTGAACCAGGCGCAGAGCTCCTATTTCGCGATGGCTAGCGACTCCGCGTCGACCGCCGTGAGGGTGGTCTTCGCGATAAACTCCTCGGAGAGGGGGATCACGGCTTGGGTTAAGAACACGGGCAGGAGCTACTTCAGCGAGGGGCAGATCAGGCAGTTTGACGTCTTCGCTGGGCCAGCAGGCGCCCCCAAGTACATCCCGTACAACGGAACCTTCTCCGGATGGTCCTTCTCGATCGCCAGCGACTACGATAGCGACGGCAACCTAGACCCAGGTGAAACGCTCCAGATATCGATCTGGCTCGACTACGGCATCTCTGCAGGAGATTATCTTGTCAAGGTGGTAACGCATAATGGCATATCCGACACTTACCAGCTCTCGCTTTAGAGGAGGCATCCTGGCTTGAGCGGGTTCGGCGGGGCTTTTGCAGCCGCAATGGTCGGGGTGGTCTTCGTGGTCGCCATGTCCTCGATGGCTTCGATGACCGTCTCCTACATGGGTCTATACCAGAAGCTCGAGGCCCCGACACCGGATCGGGTCTCAATCTCAATAGACGGGGGGAGGATCGCCTCCGGGGGCACCGAGCTTCTCGTCAATATGACCCTCCTCGCAGGATCCGACCCAATGAGCCTCAGGGACCTCGCCCGGTCGGATGCGTTCATAGTTTACTCGAGCGGAGGGGATCGGGTCTTCGAGCGGGTTGGTTACGGAGAAGGATGGAGGATCCTGGCGGTAACGGTCGGGGGGCAGCCCGAGCTGGTCAGCCCAATCCGTGGATCCAGCGGGATGTGGGATCCTGGCGAGACCATAGAGATGTCGGTCTCACCTTCCATGCCAGTCGACGCGGGATCCCCCTGGCTCTTCAAGTTCGCGACAGCTGGAGGCGGAGTTTTTTCGATGACATTCGGGGGATGATCCTTTGAGCATTGGCATCTGCGGATTGTACCTTCCAGCAGGGCTGCGGAACCTTGGTTGTGCAGCGGCGCGGTCGGACTTGCTTGGCGTGGATAAAAGAGGCATTGGGGGTGAATGAAATGGGGGCGCCTTCAGAACAGCAGGCAATGATAAGGATGGGTACAGGCGAGCTTGACCGCCTCATAGGCGGCATACCGATGCCGTCAATGAACCTCCTCGAGGGCGAGAACGACACAGGGAAGAGCGTCTTCGCCCAGGACGTAGCATGGGGCGCCCTCAGCTCTGGGCTGACCGTCCGGTACGTCACCACTGAGATGACCGTGCAGTCGCTGGTATCGCAGATGGAGAGCCTCTCCTTCTCGGCCAAGCCTCACTTCATACTAGGCAAGTTCAAGATCACCGCGTTCCACGCGAAGGGGATCAACTGGGACGAGTCAATAGCTTCCAACTACCTCTCGGTAATACTCAACTTCATCAAGAAGAAGGGCGACGCGAACCTTGTGATATTCGACTCTCTCACTTACATTGCCACGCACTCGTCGGAGAAGGACCTGCTCAACTTCCTGTCGGAGCTCAGGAACTACGTCGACCAGCGGGGCAGATGCGTCTTCGTTACGCTGCACCCGTTCGCCTTCGACAATAACCTGCTGATAAGAATAAGGTCGATATGCGACGGTCACATGGTCTTCAAGGTGAAGACCCTGCCCAGCAACGAGACTGCAAGGACCCTCGAGATACTCAAGCTGAGGGGCGCCGCCAAGGCTACGAACAACCTTTGCACGTTCAAGGTCGAGCCGGGGATAGGGATCAGGGTGCTGCCGTTCACCCAGGTCAAGGCGTGATCGCGGGGTGTTCGATCAGATCACGGGGGCTAATCGAATCGGGGGATTCTGGATGGTGGGGGGGAGGGATATGAAAGTTAAAGAGGGGGTCAGCAGCAATGGCTAGCGCAGCAACCCCTCCCCAGGGTCGCGCCGACTCTGGTCTCAACTGCAACCTTGCTGCGGAGCTGGGCGTTGAGTTCTCGGAGTACGTCAAGGGTGCCCCCCACCTCCACGAGTACGCCCACAAGGCTAAGAACGACCCTGAGTTGGCAGGAATACCGCTCCAGTTCAAGAAGACGCTCTCGAGGGACTTGCGCCTCCTCAAGAAATTCAACATAATCTACCCTGCCTCGGACAGGATCTTTGTCCACGTCTTCAAGGGGACGCGGGACGCCTATGGGAAGTACCGCCCGATCGAGCCAAGGCTACCCCCAGAGAAGAAGGATCTCATCGGGAAAGTCGAAGAGATGCTCGCCTCAATGATAGACGACGAGACTGCCAAGAAGATATCAGAGCGGCGCGAGGCTATGTTGACCGAGCTGTTCGAGGAGGCCGTCCGTTTGGAGGGGGCTCCTTCGCCAGCCCCCCAGAAGGGGGAGAAAAAGAGGTCATTCTCGCCGCTTTTCCTCTCGAAGGAGACCTACGAGCAGCTTAAGTACGAGATCCTGACCGACAAGATCGGGATGGGTCCCCTTGAGCCGCTCATAAAGGACCAGTACATCGAAGACATCTCCTGCGACGGTGTCGGGTCCGTCTTCGTCGAGCACAAGATTTTCGGTTCCATGACTACCTCGATAGAGTTCAAGACCGCGGAGGAGCTCGACTCCTTTGTAGTCAAGATGTGCGAGAAGATCGGGCGCCCCGTCAGCCCTAGGAGGCCTATTGTGGATGCTTCGCTCTTGGACGGATCGCGGCTGAACGTGGTCTTCGGGAATGACGTGAGCAGGCGGGGGAGCAACTTCACCATAAGGAAGTTCTCGAAGATACCGCTCAGCATCACCCAGCTGATCAAGTTCGGCACCCTAGATGCAAGAATGGCTGCCTACTTGTGGATGATGCTCGAGTCTGGGATGTCTATGTTCATCTGCGGTGAGACCGCCTCGGGCAAGACGACCACGCTCAACGCGATCACAGTATTCATCAGACCGAACGCCAAGGTTATAACGATCGAGGACACCCCTGAGGTTTACATCCCCCACCCCAACTGGGTGAGCGAGTGCACAAGGCGGGGGGAGTCAGAGTCTTCGTCTATTGAGCTCTTCGACCTTCTCAAGTCCGCACTCAGGCAGAGGCCGAACTACATTATCGTAGGCGAGATCAGGGGGAAGGAGGGCAACGTGGCGTTCCAGGCCATCCAGACAGGTCATCCCGTGATCTCGACCTTCCACGCCGCGTCGATGCAGAAGCTAATCCAGAGGATCACCGGGGACCCGATAAACATCCCTGCTGCGTACGTCGACAACCTGAACGTCGTCGTATTCCAGAGCAGCGTTAAGAGCCCGAAGACTGGGAAGTTCGAGAGGAGGGTCACCGGGATCTGCGAGATCATCGGTATAGACCCTGTTGAGAAGTCCTACAACTTCATAGAGATATTCTCCTGGGACCCGGTCACTGACGCGCACACATTCAGGGGAGTGGGGAACAGCTACCTCCTCGAGTACAAGGTCGCACCGATGAGGGGCCTCTCTCCTAAGGAGACGCGGAAGATATACAATGAGCTCGAGCTCAGGACCTATGTCCTGAAGAAGCTGGTAGAGATGAATGTAGTCGACTACTACGACGTCTACCACGCTCTATCGAAGGTGTACGAGAACCCGTACCTCGCGGAGATGAATTTCGACAACTTCGCCACGAAGGCGATAGACAAGATCCTGAAGGGTGAATGATGATGGGGGATCCAAAGGGGGTTTGCTAGATGGCGGCTGCTGAGACCAGAGAGATACCAATGTGGATGCCCCAGAAGACCCAGGAGGAGCTCCAGAAGATAGAGGTTAAGAAGGCTAAGGAGCGCTACAAGTTCTCGCTACGGGATCAGCTCCAGACGCTCCTATACGCCAGGACCAACAAGAGGATCTGGCACACGATGCCGTTCTTCCTGATGCACATGCTCTCGATCGCCTATGCTGACATCTCTTCACTGCAGCTTGTCAGGTCCAGCTCGCAGACCAGGTACGCTCACATCAGCAACCTGATGAAGCGGATCTCGTCTATGGTCGACCTTGGGATAGACCTATCAAGATCCTGCGAGATCGCGAGAAAGGAGATGAAAGCCCCTTACCTGAGGGACTTTCTCCAGCGATTCGCCCAGATAGCCAAGATGGGAGAGGACATGATCGCTTTCCTTACGAAGGAGTACAACTCGTTCATGACGATCTATGCGAGTGAGATGGAGCGTTCACTCACCCGGCTTAAGCGCTTCACCGAGGCTTACAGCGCGATCCTCTCCTCGTCCGTCCTGATCATCCTCATATTAGTATTCACGAGCGTACTCTGGGGGGCTGGTGTAGAGGCTACGGGGGTCGTTATGCCAGCGATCGTTGGGATATACGGGATATTTGCATTCATATTCTACATCTCGTCGCCGAGCGTCAGGCTGATCTCTAGGAACTACATCGACAAGGACTTCGAGGGGACGATAAGGGTCAGCAGGCTCGTCTGGAAGATCTCGGCTATGATGAACCTATTGGTGGTTGTGCTGCTAACGCTGGGTCTACTGCCAGTGCAAGTAGGTTCACTCGCGGCGGCCTTCTCTGGTCTCCCATCGCTTCTCATCGGATACCTGGGCATGAAGAGGAACGGGATGATCTCTGCGATCGACGAGCGATTCCCCGAGTTTGTGACCATGCTCACCACTTCGCTCTCTACCACAGGGACCTCGCTCACGTATGCCTTCCGCGAAATCTCAAGACTTGACTTCGGGAAGCTCTCGAAATACATCAAGAGGATGTCCTCAAGGCTGGACATCGGGATAGAAAAGTCAGTAGCCTGGGAGGCGATGAAGAGGGAGACTTCGAGCGAGCTGATCGGGATACACATCGACGCTCTTGCAGACGCTAACAGGCTAGGATCCCAGGCTAAGCTCTACGGCCCACTTATCACCAACTCCTCGATCTTTGTTATAACCCTGAGGAGGAGGATAGAGGAAACTTCTGCACTGATGAAGGGGATCGTAGTGCCTATGCATCCAATCCTCTGTGCCATCATAGGGCTGATAATGGCAATCCTTACTCAGTTTATACTTATCTTCTCCCAGTTCGAAGAACAGGGCTTACCAATGATATTCGCCTCCGTGCCTTCGCTGGCCTCGATTGAGGCGTACATATACATCCTCATAACCACGCTGGTCTTTGTCAACGCGATAGTTCTGCACGAGATATCCGGAGAACAAGAGTTCAACCTGCCTTTCTACTTGGGTTTGTTTATGTTCACCGGGTGGATCACTTACTTGGTATGCTTCACCTCGGTTTCGGCTTACTTGGAAAGTATAGGGCTTGGAAGGATGATCAATGTTGTGGGCTTCTGAGATCGCCAAAGTTCACCTGTGCATATTTGAGTTCAAGGAGGCGTATTGAATGGATCTGCAGTGGATCAACACACTTGTGCTTCCCATGCTGCTCCTTCTCGGAACAATGGCTGCTTTTATCATGATACTGATACTCCTTATTGACTCCATATCCTTTTACAGGCGCAAGCTCAAAAGGGATCGGTCCGAAACTCCTTCATTGTCTTCTCCTCCAGCTAGCGACATCAGCCAAAAGGCAACTCCCGTGCAGTCTGGTGCAAGAGAGGGCGTAGAGGGAATCAAACAAGGTCGTGAAGTAATGAATTCCAACCATATCTCAGCCCGGAGGACGAAGCTTACCAGAATTCTTACCCGGTTTATGACCTTCCGATCTGCTAAATCCAAAAAAGAGTCGATGATGCTGT
Source organism: Candidatus Methanosuratincola thermotaenarum (assembly GCA_038801655.1). Taxonomy (GTDB): domain Archaea; phylum Thermoproteota; class Methanomethylicia; order Methanomethylicales; family Methanomethylicaceae; genus Methanosuratincola; species Methanosuratincola thermotaenarum. Next base: position 8,842 of record JAULTB010000018.1, read on the forward strand.
CGCCTCCATCTGCACCTCTTCCCGAGGGTCCTGCTGACACTTCACCAATCACTTCTGTTCAGCAATCCGCAACAACGGACGCACCTGTAGCTGATAATGCAGCAAAAAGCCAAGCGACGGTCTCATCTGAACCCTCTGCCGCCGTGCAGAAATCGGATCAACCTGTGTCAGAGACACGGTCTTCATCCGTTCAAGTGGAAAGAACTTCGCCTATCGATGGATCTGTCTCGGTTTCTGATTCAAAGGTCGAAGGGCAATCCGCGACAGAAGCCGATGAAAAGCCACAGCAAAACTCCGGTGAAGAAACAGAGGGAAGCAATGACGCGCCTAAGATAAAGCTCAAGCCATTGGCAAGCCTGGAAGAGGCCCGGAAAATCGTCGAAGCAAAGGCGGCATCCAAAGCAACCGAAAGCGAAGCGAAGCCTGCCGTCGAAACTGACGATGTGGCATCCCTGCTGGGCATAGCCACTCCAGAAAAAAATGCTGAAGCCTCGCCTCAGTTGAATGAGGTTATCGCAAAGAAAGCGTCAGAGCCATCAGACAATAATGAATCGATTGCTGCTGCAGAAGTCCCTCAAATAATGTCGGATCAGGAACCCAGTGCGGATTCGGGCGTCGAAAATATTGGTGCCAACAAACCCAAAGGAGATGATATAGGAGAAGAAGAATTAACCGCGGCAGAAATTCTAATGATGAACCGCGGAGAGGATGAGATCCTTGTTTTGTCCAAACAGCTTTTTGAGCTCAAGTCCTCTCTTGTTCAGCTTGAGAAAAAGCTAAAGAGTCTGAAGGAAAAATGAATTCGAAAAACTCATTCCTTCCTAAAAAAACAAGCCCAAGCTTCAGCACAGGAAAGCGGTTTGTTTGCCTTGAAACATAAGCTCCTTTGGTCATTGGTCTCTTTCAAAAATTGTTTCAAGGTAGAACCCTAATACAAATAAGCTAACCTTGTTAAAATCGCTTTCGGTTTCAGATCCTTTGACTGCCTGGCGAGAACTGGGACGGTCTCTGTCCCTTCCGATATATCCTCAGCTTTACGTCGTAAGGCTCCAGTAAACTATTTTTTGAAAGCATTACTTCGTTCATCCCGAGCACAAGGAACCCGCCTTGAACGAGTGCCATCTCAAGTTTTTCTGTTATCTTCCTCTGCATCTCGGGAGAGGCATATATCAGGACATTCCTGCAGAATATAAAGTCCATAAAAAGCAGTGGTGGATCCTTGAATAGGTCGTGGATCTTGAACCTTACCAAATTTTTGAGCTCCTCCTTTACGGAATACATCTCAACCATTTTTTTGGACGTCTGGTTATCTGATCCGGAATCAAATCCCCTGTTTTCCGCATCTAATTGCAACTGCGGGCGGGTCGCCGCGTCCTTCCTTTCGTGGTAGTTGAAGTACTTGATAACTAGAGATGAAGGGACATTTTTTATCGAAGCTTGAGAATAGCTACCCAAGGATCCCTTGTAAAGCGCATCCCTGTCGACGTCTGTGGCTATTACTAAGGGTTTACCCTGAATGCCGCTTTCCCTCATTGCCTCTAGTGCAACCATCGCCGCGGTGTAGGGCTCCTCGCCACAGGAGCAACCTGCACTCCAGATCTTCAGGGTTGGTAGCAGTCTTGATTCTACCTTTTCCATGATCCTCTCTCTCATCGCCTTGCGGATCCCTTCCCAAACGGGCGGATCCCTGTAGAACTCTGATACATTGATTGAGATGCTGTCCAAGAGTGCTTTCGCTTCAACGTTGTCCCTCATGAGGCGCCCCAAGTATTCCTTGGGGGTGGGACTCTTTGTCAATGTCATCCTCGCAAATATCCTCCTCTTCAGGAAATCTGGCTTGTAACCGTCTAGCTTGATTCCGCGGGATAAAAGGAATCTTACTATATCAATCAGTTCTGCATCGGTTATATCCAAGAACCATCCCGCCGTCAACTATATTCGAAAACCAATCTATGAAAGATGTTCGCCCTTATCTGGAGTTAATCTACAGGTTCTATTGTGTTTATCTCCTGCAATATAGGGGGTCTTGAAACCATTACCAAAACCGTGCCTGTCTTAACGTCAAACACTAGGCTCCTTCCTCGCCTGCCATCTACCTCTTCTATCAAGATCGGTATGCCGAGCGATTTTAGGTACGACTTGGCAAAATCGATATTCCTCCTGCCTATCGCTAGTTCGCCCCCGAAGTTGAATATGGTCCCGCCTCCCACGAGTCCGGAAACTAGCATTTCTTTTTCACCACCTGCCTCGACTATTTTGCTGATTAACATATTGATCCCGTAATCTAGATATTTTGGAAGAGGTTTTCCCCTGCCTGAAGGTAACATGCCGTGCAAAAGCCCTCCAATCTTGTTCGAACGATCGTAGACTATCACAGCTAGGCACGAGCCAAGCGCCAGCGTCGAGAGGGGTGCTTCTTTCGAAACGCCTATCTCACCCATGCCAACCAACAGACTGCCTTTCACCAGCTCCCTCACGTTATCAACTATCTCAAGTTTTAAGACGATCTTGATCACCGTCTTTGAATATGATTAGTTTGATTTTTATAGGAGGCGTCTCAGAGAAGAATTTCAGCTCTAGCTGATCTCTTTCATGCTCTGTAACTATCGCTGAGATTGCATCGATTAGAGCACTAGGCATATCTACAGCCACAAGCGGTATGGTATAATCTATCCTTATCCCCATTTTCCTGCCCAACTCTGATACTAAAGACCCTATCACTATATTACAAAACTCCTGCATTGCTGACTGCTTGAAATCGTCAAAGTTGAATATATGATCGTTCATGAGCAGGTTAGTCATCTCGTCTGCGCTTGCAAAATCTATTATCATCAACATGTATGTATTTATTGGGCTTATCTTCGAAAGGATGCCGATGTAATACAAGTCTTCATCCAAGTCTTTCATAGCAAAATCAGGGGTGCTATTACACAATTTAATTGCAAACCTAAAATTCGTGCAGAGGATCTCCTCAATTGCTATTTTAACTCTTTCTGCCAGTTTCTCGTCAAAGATCGGTAATTGGGCCATGTTTCAACCTCTCATTTCACTTTCTCATTAGGAGTGCCATGCTTACAGTTTGGAAGAGCTCTTCGCGCTTGAAAGGCTTTGCAATAAAGTGCCGAACTCCTATCTTCTTAGCCTCCTCCTTAGCCCATTCTTGATCTATGGCAGTTAGCATTACTATTTCTGATTTAGGGTCTATAGACAGGATCTCTTTCGCCGCGTCTAAACCATTCTTCTTTGGCATATTTATGTCCATTAATACTAGGCTTGGAAGCTTTTCTATGAACTTGAGAACGGCCTCTTCGCCGTCCTTTGCCTCTATTACTGGGTAAATTCCTCCCTGTATTAATGTGTTACATACAAGCTTTCTCATGAACGCAGAATCATCTACGACAAGAACCGGGCGATCCATTCGGCGCAACCTCGATATCAGGAAAGGTTCTCTTTCATAATTGCGATTTCTGAATACAGGCTGCCCTTAGGGGCTTTAATGTTCGCCTCAGCCCTCCCTTGACATCTTTCAGAAAGTAGCCTAACTACATCTATCAAGATAGTTAGGTTATCTTCAGATTTTATAATCCCGGATATGAATGAGTTGTTTGCACTCATCGCAATAGAGGGTGATTTGACTATCTCCCCAATCGGAACTGTAACGACCCCTACTACGCAATCAACAATGAGGCCGACGACGTCGGATTCGAACTCGACCATTATTATCCTGGAGTTATCGTCAAACTCCTTGTGCTCCATGCCGAAGATTTTCCGAAGATCTACTATAGGAGTAATCTGTCCGCGAAGGTTGATCACGCCTTCAATATAATCTGGCGCGTTTGGGACCTTGACGTATTCCTTGATCTTTATTATCTCCTTTATCTGATGAACATCTATGCCGTACATTTCCCTGTCAAGTTGAAAAGTGATTGCTTGGACTTCGCCTTTCTGATCTGCCAAAGTTTTCACCCTGTAGAGAGTAGGCTCTCAGAATTTTTAAGCATAAAGTTCTAGGCGACCAGACGTCGTATTCTTACTCGTTCGACTTCACTCGACTTTGGATGCCTCTAGTATATTCTTAACATAAGGGTTTTTTCTTAATGCGTAATTTAGATCCCTAAAGCACTGTCGTCTGCGCTTTAGCCAAATCTGTTCTATTCGATGGGCGACTCAATACGTTTAATTGATTCAGGAATTACATTGTCTCCTTGCTAAGCAAAAAAGAGTAGCCCCCGCCATCTGCTTAATATTTGGCGGGGAGTATCTTCAGTCACAATGCCTTCTTTATTTGCTCATCCATCATATGGGCATTCGTTTCGATCAGGGAATTAGCCTCTTCAATGGCACTGGTGATCTCTTCCGCCGCCGAGGCGTTCTCCTCAGCTGCAGCTGCGACTTCGCTTATTGGTCCATGGAGCGATTTGATTATGTCCATTGCTGATTGAACTGCACCTGCCCTGTTGGCTATTCCTTCGGACTGACTTATTGTGAATTCTGCCAGCATCTTAAGGGACTCCGTTCCTTTATTTAGTGTAGAGCTTCCCTCTTCAATCTTCCTTGTCAAATCTACTGCACCTTGAACAGTCTTTGTAGCCGCCTCTTGGACTTTCTTTACTATCTGCTGTGTTGCGTCAACCGACTTTCTTGTCTCCTCTGCAAGCTTTCGGATCTCTCCAGCCACTACTGCAAATCCCTTTCCTGCCTCTCCAGCCCTGGCCGCCTCGATCGCAGCATTAAGCGCCAGAAGCGACGTCTGGTCTGCAATGTCTTTTATGGTATCTATAACATCTCCTATCTTCTTACTGGCTTCATCAAGATAGTTTAGAGAAGGTCTTAGCGACTCGAGTACTGACTTTATCTCTGTTAATTTATCAAGGCTCTTCTTTGCATTTTCCGAGGTCTCCTCGGCAAAGACCTTTCCCTGCTTGGCATTTTCTGTCGCCTCCTGCCTGGACTTGACCACTCCTTGAATTATGGAATCTGCTTTCTGGATCTGTCCAAGTATGTTGTTTATTGCCACAGATGTTGTCTGCGCGCCCTTTGCGATCTGTTGCACAGACAGGGATATCTGCTGCATCGATTGACTGATGGAATTCTCCTGATCCATCAATTTTTTAAGAATCTCTTTGTAATTTTCCTCTGAAGCGGGGCTTTGGGGTTCTTTACTTTGAACGTTCACTTCTTGTTGGATCTGATCCTTACTTCTTTTGAGCCATGTCATTACAATCTCCGCTAGTAATATAGAGAATTTTTGTTTTTAAAAACTCGAACTCTAGGCGACTACCCGAAGAGTTCTATGTTAATAAATCGTTCTTTTTATTTCGGTCTTTTAACAGGGCTGTCCGCCTCATCACTAGGGTCGGACGGGAAACTTTCGAGTTTTTCGATCCACCTTTGTAGCAATGAAATCCTATATTCAATCTCCTCTATTTTTTCGGCAATTTTCTTCAGGTCCTCCAAGCTCTCTCGGCTGAAAGGTGAACCGCCTCTTAACTGTTTCCTTATTTCTTGCAATCCGTCTGCTAAATCTTCGAATTCTTTGCTCCTTTTTCTAGCGTTATTTTTATCCGAAATATTGCTTTCAGACAATTGACATCACGTCCAGAACGAAAGCAGGTTTTCCGTCTCCGAGTATTGTCGCCCCTATGAACCCGAGTGTCCCCCTCAGCAATTTGGGAACTGGCTTTATTGCAACCTCATCCTCGTCCATTATTTCGGATACCAATAGCCCAAGACCTCTCCCTTCAGAGCGCTTTATTATTATGGCGTAGTAACTATCGCAAACACCCTCATCTATCTTGAGCAGCCAAGCCAGCCGGTAGAGTCTGATTATCTCACCTCTTAGGTTAATGTAAGGTGAGCCTTGTATGAATTTTATCTCTTCTTTGCATATCTCGACTATCTCTGATATATCTGCGACTGGTATGGCGTATCGGTGGCTTTCCTTGCCTACCCCTATTACGATAACCTTCATAGTCGTCATAGAAACTGGAAGCCTTATCGTAAACTTCGTCCCTCGACCGATCTTAGACGAGATTGAGAAGGAGCCGCCGTAGGATTCGATCTTGTTCTTTACGGCGCTCATCCCCATACCCCTTCCAGACACCTCTGAGACACACTTCTTTGTTGAGAAGCCAGGTATGCAGGTTAGGTATAGGGTTTCCTCGTCATCCATCTCTGAAGCCTTCTTCTGAGACACGATCCCCTTTGCAACTGCAACCTCTCTTATCTTAACCGGATCCATCCCCCTCCCGTCATCTTCAATCTCAAGCACGAAGTGGGAAGAGTCCCTCGAAGCCGACAGCCTTATAGTTCCGACCGACTGTTTGCCGCTCCTAATCCTTTCTTCTGGAGTCTCTATGCCGTGGTCGAGGCAGTTCCGGATCAAATGCACCATCGCATCCACCACCTCTTCGACCACCTTCCTGTCGACTGCAGTTTCACCCCCTTGGATGATGAGATCGACCTCCTTCCCAAGCTCCTTAGACATATCCCTAACCATCCTCGGGAATATTCCAAATACTTGACCTATTGGCATGAGCCTGAGACTCATAACTTCGGCCTGCAGCTCCGAGATGACGCCTTCTATGAACCTCTGGACATCCTTCATCTCGGGAGAGTCAACATGCTTGGCTAGGTTGGTGAGCCTTGACTTAGCAAGAACAAGCTCCCCAGCGAGATTGAAGAGCCTGTCAAGGCTCTTTATTTTTACCCTTATCTCCTCAACCTTATGTTTACCTTTTGATGAATCGACACCTATTTTGGCAGAATTCTCTTCTTTATTATCGGTTTCAACTAGAGCGACGAGTCTGTCTATAAGGGCAGTCTTCTCCACCATGTTAGGCTTACTAGGCTTTGGTTCATCCAACTTCTGATGATTGATTTCTGTTATCCCCTCTATCCCCCTCAAGGACTCGACTAAAGCGTTAACATCTCTGGTTACTATCTCTGCAATTATCTCATTACCAAAATCACCTGCTGCGAGCTTTTCATTAGGTGGGTCTATTTTTTCTAGATCTCCTGCCTCGAAGAGCGTTTTCATTATTGCGAAAGCCCTCACTGGACGCAATGGAGGTTCTATATTGTTGGAGATTCTCACCAGGAACTTCCCGTAAGAGGGTTCTTTCTGGTTAGACGAGGTTCCGCAAAGAGTCGTCATTTTCGGTACAATAAGGGCGTCGTTCAATTGTCCGCCTGATGTAGCCCCGTTCTTGCTTTCGATCGCGTCTCCCGCAAGGAATATTCCTTTTCTAGGCGGATTTTCCTCTTTACTTTTTAAAGAACTGCCTTTCGTTTCTGGGCTTGAGGTATTCTCTTTTTGAAGAAATGGCAGTAGCTCTTCTCCATCTGCGAGAGTCTCGGAGGCCTTGCTCACCCCTTTTTCAACTATCTCGAGTGCTCTTTCGAGCTCCCTGATCTTCTTGGGATCCTTGTGCTTCCCACCGGACTTTTTCGTTTCAGGGAGATCGTTTGCCCCATCTAGAGAAGGCTTCGCTCTTCCCTCGCCCTCTGTGATTTCAGTGATCTTGTCTATATACCTGAATAGAGCCTCTATTACTTCGCTTTCAACTTTCACTTCGCCCTTTCTCATCCCTGACAACAGATCTTCGGCTTCATGAGCAAGCCGGGCAACCTCTGTGAGCCCGACAGTTGCCGAGTCTCCTTTTATTGTGTGAAATTCTCTGAACGCTTCTTCTAGAGCTCCCCTGTCTTCAGGGTTCTTTTCGATGTGTAGAAGAAGTTCATTAACCTTTGACAAGTGATCTCTGACTTCTCCCAGGAAGAGCTCTAAGTATTGCTCCTCGCTACCCAAAATCAACACCCTTCATATGTATTCCCCATATCAAATCCAAAATTTAGGGTGAGCTGGAAATGCATCCTTCCCCCTCCATTTTAAACGGGGCTGTTTTGATTCTGGATTGTTAGCTCTATCACACGTTTTGCGACTTTAAGAAGTTGCGATGAGTACGGATGCTGAGGATGGTGCAGGCAGAAAACACCCCTGGATCTGTGCGAGAGAACCTCCTCATAGAAAGGTAAGACGCCTATAACGGGAGCCTCAATGATCTTTGATACCTCGGAGGGGAGGTCAGAAGATTCTGCAAGATTAGGGGGAACCATGTTAAGAGTAACATAACTCAATTTTCCAAACTTTCTGAGTATTTGGCTCGTGATGTAGGTCCCCGTTACGTCCTGCTTGTCCATCCTCATGAGAAGCAGGCTTACGTCGCTGGACATTATGGCCAGGAGCGTATCCTCATTGAGACCGGGGTGTGTGTCGAATATGACATAATCGATGTTATATTCCCGACTCAGCTTCTCTGAAATATGGCGGAAGAACTTCTCGCTGTACCCTTCTCGTATTACCTTCACTATCTCTTCGGGCTTCATGCTCGAACCCAGGAAGTATACTGCGCCCCTCGGTAGCTTGAGATGGTTAGTCAGATCAAGTACAATGTCGCCGAAGTCGCACCTGTTGTATATGTAATCGTTTATTGTATTTCGCATCATCTGGGACGAGACATTGTATATCACATGCAGGCCAGGGGAAGTTATGTCCATGTCTATCGCCGCCACTCTCTTTCCAAGTGCAGCAAGAAGTACTGACAAGTTTGATGTAGTGGTGCTTTTCCCCGTCCCGCCCCTATAGGAATGGACTACGCATGTTGTCGTCATGAAACCACCTCACAAAAGGTCAAACTTCTTTTCCAGCCTCGACACTCTGCTTTCAAGACTTTCTAGCCTGCTGCTCAGGTCCTCCAGCTTATCTTCGAACTTTGAGATCACATCCTCGACTTTTGATGTGTCTGTATTCATCTCTGACATCAGGGATCTGATCTTGACACGCATTTCCGAGTCCTTGTCCGAAATGAATTCCCTTTCCGACATCTGTAACTAACCCTGAATTTAACGAAAACCAAGCAAAACTATAAAAAAGATTACAAAAGGCGACCACCTCTCACCTTGAAACCCGGCTTTGGATCGGTTGATCTAAAAAATTTAATATCCGTATGCCTCCCCCGTTAGTATAAGGCGCGTGCAGCGATGTCTTTCCTTGAGGTCCTTGTAGATGGAGAGATAATAAAAGAGGCCATGCTGGTCGACAACTCCGACGGCGAAGAGATCATGTACAAGGGCCCCAACATGGAGAAGAAGATAAAAAACGCAGCGCTTGCCGTGATGGAAACTTTACCCTCGCTGAAGTATATGGTAGTTGCTCTGACCAAGAAAAAATATGTAATAATCTCCATCTCTGAGGAGAAGTGTCTGGTTCTTGGCATAGACCCGAAGATAGACTCTGAACAGCTTATAACCCAGATGACAAAAACCTTGAAAGAGCTCGGTCTGGACTGGTGAGTCATCTCAATTGAAATTTTGGGTTCAGGCGACCAGGGGTCGCCTCCGTCTCCATGTGTTCCAGAATTGTTTATATGTTAAAAATTAACATAAGTATGCCCGTTTGGGTGGGTGGGTTGAAAACCGTTCAATCTGCACTCAACGCCATCAATCAGCTGAAGGACGTCGATCGACTGATAGATATCTCCAAAAGCACCCTCCAGATCGACATAATACTCGCCCTCAGCAATAGGGGCGAGATGACCCCTGCTGAGATCTCCCTCGCGATAGGGCAGCGAAGGAAGGCAGTCACAGATGCATTGAGGAAGCTCCGCAACAAGGGCCTGGTTGAACCTACCTCTGACGAGGGAAGGTCCCCAGCCTACCGTCTCACCGGAATTGG
>JAULTB010000018.1:18677-21534 GCA_038801655.1 Candidatus Methanosuratincola thermotaenarum
GTGCGCAGGTCCAAGACATACAGGTTCCTGAGCTCCATTGTCCTCACCAGCAGCCCGAAGGGGATCGTCCGCCGCCTTATTCTCCTCCTTCTCGTTGGTGAGACGTTCTCGCTTTTCGGCATGCTCGTTCCTATTGATCTCCGGATAACCTCGTTCTGGCTTGCATTCACGATACTAGTGGGATCCGTGTCCCTCTCTTCCCTTATGCTCTACAGGATGATAGATAAGTTTTAGATTTCCCATCGTGCAACAATACGGAATTTTGTTTATTTTTTTAAATCCAAAGAAAGAAAAAGATGGTTGTGAAGAGGGTTGCATTTGAAATGAAGAGGGTGCTCTTCGCTGACGATTCGTCGCTGATGCGCAAGCTGGTCTTCCAAACCCTTAAAGAGGGTGGATTCGATGTGATCCTCGCTTCAGACGGAAAAGAGGCTGTTGAGAAGGCGCTGATCGAGAGACCAGACGCCGCGGTTTTGGACATCAGAATGCCGAAGATGGACGGAATATCGGCACTCAGAGAGATTGTGCCCCTTGGAATCCCCGTGGTCATGTTCAGCTCCCTCACACGCGAGGACTCCCAAGTGACGATGGACGCGCTGGAGGCTGGCGCCTTCGATTTTGTACTGAAACCTGGCGGGTTCGTCACCCTTGATATCTCGGAAGTCAAAGGGGAGCTCCTGAGTAAAGTAAAAGCAGCAATTGTCAGCAAAAGGGTTCCACTTATCCGTCGGGTGGGGGTCATATCAAAAGAAAAATACGTCGGCACTACGCCTGCAAAAGCAGCCCTCTTGGTGGCGGCCTCGACCGGAGGTCCTTCCTTTGTAAAAGATCTCGTCCAGTCTTTAGATGTCGGTGGAAGATATGCTGTTCTAATCGTCCAGCACATGCCGCCAGTTTTCACAAAATTCTTTGCAGAGAGGATCTCTACTGCGTCTAGAATACCAGTCAGGGAAGCCTCGAACGGAGAACCAGTCCTTGAAGGAGTAGCTTACTTGGCGCCAGGAGACTACCACATGGAGGTTTCAATGGATCCGATCCCCAGAATAATCCTAAACCAGGGACCGAAGATCAACTACGTCAGACCTTCAGCGGATCCTCTTTTCATCTCAGCGGCTAAAAGGTTTGGAAGAAAGACTGTAGCCGTCATACTTACTGGAATAGGCTCAGATGGAACTGATGGTGCGATAGCGGTCAAAGCTTGCGGCGGCACTGTGATAGCTCAAGATGAGAAGACTAGCGTCGTATACGGCATGCCTAAGAGCGTCGCCGAGTCTGGCAGCGCAGATTACATACTCCCTTTTGATAAGATCCCTGAGCGAATAAACGAGATATTTGCTAAGCTTGTTTAGGCTTCAGTGGATCTAATCAGATTGGTTAACATGACCAATCAAGTAGATAATGAACACGTCGTCATTGATTATCTGCGTTCGAATCCATTCGGCTTGATTTTTTCTGAAGGCGTTTAAAGGAAGACTGAAGGACCTACCAGTCCTCCATATTCATTACATTTAATTTAAAAACTCAAGCAGTCCATATTAAAATATTTTTTATAGTAAGATAGTTAGTAGCTATTAAAAAAATCTTTGAAAGATGGTTTTTCCATGCCTTATTCAGAAAGTTTTGTCAAGGCGCAGCAAAAAGTCCTCGTTCTTCAAAGGCGGTAGTGAATGCGCCGAAATACACCTCTTTCCGACATTCTCTTAGCGTACTGCTAGGGTGTGTTGTTGGTGCTATGGGGTTGGAATCGGATTCTTGGCTAAATTGGGGCTCCATTACTGTGAATTAACAGATCATGGAACATTTTCCCATAGCATGGGCTGCCTGAAACAGCACCTGTCACTAACGTATTTGTAACAATGAACCGAACTTCCAAATCGTAACCCTTCATCCATTCACGAGTTGTAGAATGTAGTGGTGCAGATGGGTCTCATAAAAAAGCTCGATGATTTATTCAACTACACCTCATACACCAATTCCTTTAAAAATATTTGCGGTGTAAAATGCTTAAAAAAAAGAGCTTCTAAAGTGAGTTCGCATATGACGATCATTGCTCTCTTGCGTGGTCAGAAAGACGGGGAACGCTATGAAGTTGGACACGAACGGGAGCAAAGAACAAAAATGAAGCTGCTCTTTGTGGTGTTGCTAACACTTGCAGCCCTCTCGGTATACGCGACCCACGGATGGATTCTGAAATTAAGCGAGAACGAGCGGCCATTTATGTTGATGGGCACTCCGACGGTTGTAGACACTGGGACAGGGAGCGGAATTTTGTTAAGGATTAAGAGTACATGCAATGAGACGCTACTCATTTCCTCCTTGAAACTGAATGCTGATTCCAATGATGACGCCAACGCTACTGGACCCCTGACGATCACCACATTCTCTTGCAGTGAGATCGAGCCAGGGGAGCTTGTGCAAATTACTGCCTTCTCACCGGTTAAGCTACAGGGCAACGCCTACGAGATTTACATCACTATCAACGGCAAAGACTACTCGTTTGTGGCACGCAGAAATGCTTAACCCCAACAAACAGCTGTCTTTAGCGTAATCGGCTGGAAGTCGCGCTTCTTGTTGTGAATGTTCAGAAGCATGAAAAGTTAATCTTTTCAGGATAATTCCAGAAATAATTTTTCGAGACTTCAACTCTTTATCTCTAGCATTGGAGATTAAGCCGGACTAAATAAAAAATAAGATGAAAAAAGTCTTTTATCATGCCTTTTCTGAAGTAGATTCCCTTTCAAAGCCTGCGGATGTACCTCTCGACCTCCCAGTTCGTCACTTGGATCCTGTAGGCGTCCCACTCCTTCCTTTTAACCGAAAGGTAGTTCTCGAAAGCCGTCTCCCCGAGGACCTCCTT
>JAULTB010000068.1:0-3329 GCA_038801655.1 Candidatus Methanosuratincola thermotaenarum
GGGAGGATCGAGAACCCGTAGATCGTCGAGACGAGCATGAAGCCGTATATCGCCGAGCCAACGAAGTCGAAGCTCTCCCCCTTCGCCTCCCTCCACTCCCCCCTCATCGACGTGGATATCAGGAGAAGGACTAGCGCCATGAGCGGGACGATCACGAGGAATATCGCGCGCCACCCGAAGTGGAAGGTGAGCAGCCCGCCGAGGAATGGCCCTGCTGAGAGCCCAGTGTACACTGCAGCCGAGTTTATCCCCAGCGCCTTGCCGCGCTCGCCTGGGGGGAAGACGCTGGTGATCAGCGCGACCGATGTGGTGGCTATCATCGAGCCCCCAACGCCTTGCACGATCCTCATGAAGATCAGGAAGTCGGGGGAGGGCGAGAGGCTTATCGCGAAGGAAGCGGCTGCGAATATGATCGCCCCGTAGGTGAAGATCCGTTTCCTTCCGTGGATGTCCGCAAGCCTCCCGAATATGACCAGGAATGCCGCCGACGATAGGAGGAACGACGTGCTTACCCACCCCATCAGTATCGCGTCCATCCCGAACTCAGCGCCAATCGCCGGGAGCGCGATATTCACAGCTGCCATGCTGAACGGGGTCACGAAGGTTGCGAGCGTCGCCACGAGAAGGACTGCATTCTTGGAGGCCCCCGGATCAGCGGGGGGAGCTAAACCTTGTTTCGACTCGTGCTGCATTTCAAAAGCCCCTGGATTCTTTTTCTCTTCTTTTTTTATTTTGTGTCTATCTGCTTTTTTTCAATTTCCCCTTTTTTGTCTTCACTCATTTATTTTCAGAATAGCGGCTCCTTCTTCTTCACCACGTAGACATCGCAGCCAGAATTCTTCACTATGTGCTCGACTGCGCTCGGTATGAGTGTCCTCTTTATGCCCCTCTCCCCGAGGCTCCCGACCACGATGAGGTCCACGCCCCTCCTCTCAGCGACTTTCACTGCAGCCGGTCCAGGCTTGTCCTCGACGAAGAGCCACTCGAAGTTCAGCCCCGCCCCCTTCACCATCCCCTCGTACCTCTCGATGATCTCCTTGCCTGCCTTGACCTGGACCGGGTCCTGCCTGGGCATTGGGTGGATGCAGATTATCGTCGAGTTGAAGATCTTTGCGATGTGGATCGCCTCTATGAGCGCCTGCTCGCTCACCGGCGAGCCGTCCGCTATGACCAGGATCCTCGAGATCAACGCATGCACCTTTATTTACCAGTATACCGTGCAGGATACTTAATAGCTTCGCTGATTGCTTCACGGCATCCGGCGGATGCTTGCAGGGCAGGCGGTTGGCTGGTCGGTTGGGTGGTGGGGTTGGGTGGTGAGTACGGAGTGGGGGCTGCTCCAGTTTGAGGTCCTTGCCGTTTTCCTGTTCGTCTACGCAGCAATCGCCCTGAGGCGCATCGGCGGATTCAAGTTCGAGGTCTGGACGGCGATGCTCGTGGGGGCAGTCGCCCTCCTCGCAGTCGGGGCGATGGGCTTCGACGAGGCTGTAGCGGCGGTCAATGCCGAGGTCATACTGTTCCTCTTCGGGACATTCCTGATAGTCGAGGCGATGGTCCAGGTCGGCCTCCTCCAGTACCTCGCGGTCCGCTTCCTTGCGGTGGCAGCCACCCCAAAGAGGCTCCTCCTCGCGGTGATAGTTTTCGTCGCAGCCGCCTCGGCGTTCTTTGTCAACGATGCCGTTGTGCTCGTCATGACCCCGATAGTGATTGCAGCCTGCGGGCTTGCGAAGGTGAGGAAGGTGCCGTACATCCTGGCAGTAGCCTTCTCCTCCAACATTGGATCAGCCCTCACCCCCATTGGGAACCCGCAGAACGTCCTGATCAAGATTGAGTCCGGCGTCGGCACGCTCCTTTTCATGGAGCGGATGGCAGTGCCTGTCGCCCTCGGCTGCGCGGCCGAGTTCCTGGTCCTCTCGCTCGCCTACAGGAAGGACCTGGGCGGGAGCTTTGAGCTTTCGCTCCCGGACCCGCGGAGGATGATCTCATCGAGGGGGGAGGCAGCAAGGGTCGGCGTGGTGGCAGCCGCGACGGTGATCGCATTCCTCTCAGCAGACGCGATAGGCTGGCCGATCGCCCTTATAGCCTTGGTAGGCGGCACAGCAGCCCTCCTCATCTCGAAAGACAGGCGCCAGGCATTGAGGGGCGTTGACTGGGGCACGATTGTGTTCTTCGCCTCGATGTTCGTTGTGATGGCTGGCGTAGAGAAGAGCGGGCTCCTCTCGGCGGTCATCGACTTTTTCAGGCCCACCCTCTTCTCGCAGGGTCCGGAGTCAGTCGCTTCGATTTTCGGGCTGAGCCTGGTCGCTAGCCAGATCACCTCGAACGTCCCGTTCGTCGCGATAATGCTGCCTGCCTTCAAGGCTGCTGGCGCCACACCTTCGCAGTGGATATCCTTGGCAGCCGGGAGCACCCTGGCAGGGAACCTGACCCTGCTTGGGGCAGCGGCTAACATAATCGTACTGGAGGCTGCGGAGAACAAGGGCGAGACGTTCTCGTTCTGGGAGTTCCTCAAGGTTGGGGCGCCTGTAGCGATCTTGACTTCATCAATAGCAGT
Source organism: Candidatus Methanosuratincola thermotaenarum (assembly GCA_038801655.1). GTDB lineage: Archaea > Thermoproteota > Methanomethylicia > Methanomethylicales > Methanomethylicaceae > Methanosuratincola > Methanosuratincola thermotaenarum. Next base: position 2,555 of record JAULTB010000068.1, read on the forward strand.
CTTGTTGCTGGCCTTCCTCCTCTAGCGGATTGGTGGAACCCTTAATTCAGGCGCGGCTAGCCGCATGCGCATGCCCTTTTGGAGGATCAGGATTGCGGACACTAGGATCGGTCGCCTGACAGTGCTATGGTGGGTTGCGGAATTGGAAGGGGCTGCCTGCTTGCCCTGCTGAGAAGAGGGCGTCGATGTAGTCCCTGATGACCTTCTCGATGGACCTGTCCGACACGTACACCATGAAGTTCTTCCTCCTCTCAGGGGGTCCGTCGAGCCCGGACCACAGGTGGAAGAGCACCTCGCCGCTGTCCGAGATTATTATGTTGAACGGAGCCACCGCCGCCCCGATCATGATCTCTGCTCCCTGGAGACCGATGCCCGAGAGGGCTTCCGCCACGCTCTCAGAGACGAACGCCCTCACCCTCTTCCTCTTCGCGGTCTCGGAGATCTCGCCGATTACCCCGCCGTAGACCTCCGTCTCGAAGTGTCCCATCATCAGCCTCAGCTCCTTCTTTGCCGAGGAGAAGAGCGACCTGATCCGGTTGACCATCCCGGGGACGGACCTTATGAACCAGATCTCGGTGCTCTCTGCAGCCTTGGTCTCGTAGACCGGCAGGAGATCCCTCATGAGGACCTCCTCCACCCTGCCCAGCCTCTGCTGCTGCTCTGCCCTGACGACCCCGACCACCTCTGGAGGGGGCTTTGCCCTGAACCTCATCGGCCTGCTCGCGTCCACCTCGACCCATCCCCTGCGCTCGAGCTCTCCAAGGACATCGTAGAC
>JAULTB010000019.1:0-20234 GCA_038801655.1 Candidatus Methanosuratincola thermotaenarum
GGGCGGAAGCCTGCGGATCCTGCCAGCAGAAAGCCTGATATCTCGGGTTCAAATCCCGACGGGCCCACCAATCTGCCATCTCCAGCTGCACCACCCCCAACGTGCAAAGATCCGATCGCCAGCCAGGCTGACCTTACAAGGCAGGCATGCCGCAAAAGCATGCGGCCCATTGATTTCCCCCCAGCCCCATCCCCTTGTGCGATGAGGGGGGACGCCGTTACCGCTGAGAAGGCAATATGGATGGAACCGCCAACCTGAGGAGCAAATGTGCGCTTCGGGGCATCGCCCTTGCGGGCGTTCTAAAACCACGAACATCAGGGACTAATGACTAGCATTATTTTTTGGGATGCCTTTGTTATAGCGGCGATGCGATTGAATGCAAGAATAATCATCGTCTTGGCATCTTTAGTAGTGGCTGCTGGTGCAATCGCGACGCTATGCCCAAAGGCGCATGCCCCGTTAGAGAGGGTGACTGAGAGTTTCGAAGCCGGATTTGGCGGATGGATCCCGGACGCGGACGTGCCGATTGATCCGAATACGGGCGAACCTGTTGACTGGAATGTGACGCGCTCGACCGATGTTTCCAGCTCTGGGATGCATTCACTGAAATTCTTCATTGATGGGCGGCAGGACGACGGGGCAGTCTGGATAGAGAGGAAAATGCTGCTGAAGGAGGGCGCCCGGCGGGTCAACATCACATTTGATCTTTACAGCGGAGCGGAGAGCTTCAATACGATTGCAGTAGTCTGCGCATATGCCGGATTCGAGGACCCCGAGCACGAGGCGGATCTAGCTGTGCTCGCTCCAGCCAACGAGGTGGCAGGGTGGAAGAGGTACAGCCTCGCGGTCAACGTCGACTGCGGCAAGGCTCAGGAGGTGTGGGTCGCAGCAGGAATTTCGGTGCGCTGGGAAACTTGCATGACGTACTATCTTGACGACATCATTGTAGAGGTCACGTGATGGAAAGCCGACAATCAGAAGAAGGGTTCGTTTGAAAAAAGCTGCTTCTTGCCTGGGGAAGTGTGCTTGCGGGCGCTTTTCCAAAAGTCTACGTTTTGCACGCCTTTTCACCCTACGAGGATCGTGTATGAGAGGACGGGGAGCTCACCGGAGTACCGATCCGGATCGTATGGATGCTGGACGCCCAGGGTATTGGAGGCGTAGAACACCACAGTGTAGAGGCCAGGGCCAGCGATCGACCCCAGGCCAGAGGCGTTGAATGCGACCGAGAAGCTCTGCCCCGAGACGGACCATTTGCTAGGCCTGATCGTCTGGAGCCCTGGGAAGAACATCGGCGGGGGCGCAACGCCGGCTACCAGGCCCCCCAGGCTGTAGCCCTTCTCGCCCACGAGCACGCGCAGCGAGGGGCTGTAGGAAAAGTCGTCGTGATCGCCAGGGTCGCTGTGGTAGATCACCACGGACTTGAGCGTGGATCCGTTCATGGTGAGGCTCCCCGAGCAGGAGAATATGCCCCCTGAAACATGCGGAGGGCTCGACCAGCTGACCCATTCCTTGACCATGTGGACGACGAGGAAGAGGCAGGATCCGTTCCATGCGACCCCCACCTCGGCGCGGTTGTTGGTGGGGTCGAGGAGAGAGTCCCTGTGACCCCAGTTGCTAGCTGCGTCGTCGTAGATCATGTCGCGGACAAGCTCCCGGGAGTAGCCGACTGCGCTGTCGGCGCCCAAGGGCGGGGAGAAGTAGTAGCCGAGGTTCTCCTCGATGTAGTAGGCGCCGCCCAGCGAGGTGTAGTGATAGTTGGGGAGCCGCCCGGATAGGTCGTAGTGGTTGAAGTAACCTCCCGCGAGCATGTCCTGCGCCCTGTAGTCGGCCGCGACATACTCAAGCGAGGGTTCCACCAAGGGCAGGCCGAGCGCCGCCCTGGCGGAGTTGATCTCACCTAGGACTGCGGTACCCACCAACTGCAGGAATGACGAGACTGTGAATGACCAGGTCGCGTTCGCCGTGTTGTTCGAGATGTCGCTGAGCATGAGGGTGACCTCGCACCTGCCGAGCGGGAGGGTGGAGGAGTACTCCACTTCGTTCAGGGTGACCCTAGTTGGGACGGCCTCAGAGCCGTTAACAAAGATCCTGACCGAGGAGACGTTCACGATCCTGTCGTCGGAGTACTTGGCGAAGATCTTCACCGGGTTCATGACCTGGGCGCCCTCTGGCGGACCCGTGTGCAGGATCTCAGGCGGCGCGGTGTCCGGTACTGCCTCCTGGGCGGGGATGGTCAGCAGCCCCTGAGAGAACGCGACATAGACTGCCAGTGCAAGCAACACCACCGCAGCCGCGGCAGCTGCCGCTATCGGCTTCCTCGGCTTTCTCTGCGGCGGAAGGGCCTGGAAATCTGGGGGGCGTTCGGGCGGCTCTGCCCTCATGGCGGCTGCCGATGGCTTGCTGTAGTGGCTCACAGACGGGAATATGCCCTTGACTATCCGGAGCACCTGCGGGTTGAGGCCGTTGAGCTCCCCCCAGGCGACCTCATCCGGGTTTCTGTGCCTTGAGAGGTCCCGCCTCCAGTATGAGATGAGCCTCTGCTCGACGCTCTCCCAGCCTTCCCTCTCTACATCTGCGCGGTACAGGGATCCTATGGATGATAGCTCCTCCCAGACCGCGCTCGTCACCTTCCTGACCAAGGAGAGGTCGCCCGGGTACCAGAGGCTCTCTGCCAAGTATTTCAGCACCCACTCCCTGTGCGTGTTGTTGGAGAGGTAGTCTTCCAGCCCCATCGCCTGATCGCCTGCGCTTCCCGGGCTTTTTTCCGGCACTTAAATACCCGAATCGGATATTGTATATCAGCCTTTTGGGCTTGAAGGGGGAACAGGCAGGAAAAGGTTTTTCTGAAGGGGAGAGGAATGGAGCGGGAGGTCAGTCAGTGTTATGAGCGGCCCCTTTGCCGAATTCAGGGATGAGTGCGCCAGGCTGGTAAAGGCAGCCCTAGAGAGGGAGGGGATGCCTGCAGAGGACGTGAGGCTGGCAGTCCCGAGCGATCCTTCGCTCGGCGAGCTGAGCTTCTCGACGTTTGTACTCGCGAAGAAAGTCAGGGGCGACCCGAGGGCGATCGCATCGAGGATCGCTGAAGCCGCCCATGGGGGCGTGTGGAGGCTTGTCGGGAAGGTCGAGGCGGCCGGCGCCGGATACGTCAACTTCTACATCGAGCCGGAGGCGTTCGCAGAGGAGGTGATCAGGTCGGTCAGCACCGAGGGAGCGGGCTATGGCTCATCCAAGGGCAACGGCGAGAGGGTGATCGTCGAGCACACGAGCGTCAACCCGATCCACCCGATACACATAGGCGGCGCCAGGAACGCTGTCATAGGCGACTGCTTGTCGAGGGTGCTGAAGGCGGCTGGGAAGGATGTCAGGAGGCACTTCTACATCGACGACGTCGGTCTGCAGGTCTCTCAGGCGGCTTACGGGCTGAGCATGCTGGGCGGGGAGGAAGCGGTCAGGTCCGCCGCGAAGGGGAAGCGCGACCATTTCATTGGCTTCGTCTACGCGTCCACGAGCTGCGCAATGAACATCAGGGCGCTGAAGGGCGAGATAGAGCGGCTAAAGGCGGAGGGCAAGGACGAGGAGGCCATGGGGAAGATCAGGGAGCTCGACGACTGGGTCTCTGTCTCGGCGGAGCTGAGGGAGAAGGACGCTGAGACTTTCGACAGAATACTCGATGGGGTGAACTCTTCGGGGGATCCTGAGGGGGAGGTCGCGGAGCTCCTGAAGAGGTACGAGTCCAAGGACCCGGCGGCAGTTTCTCTGATCAGGGGGCTCTGCGGCGCGGCGCTCGAGGGGTTCAGGGAGACGCTCGGGCGTGTCGGGATAGGTTTCGACAGCTGGGACTGGGAGAGCGAGACCGCTTCCTGGAACGGGGGTGCCAAGGAGGTGGTGGGGAAGCTCTCCAGGACGGGGTTCACAAAGCTTGAAGACGGGACCGTGGTGCTAGATTGCGAGGCGGTGGTCGAGAGGTTTGGGCTCAGGGAGAAGTACGGCATCAGGACTGAGGTCCCGCCGCTGACGCTGATGCGCTCGGACGGGACTACCCTCTACACGACCCGGGACATAGCCTACACCCTTTGGAAATTCGGGCGTGCGGACAGGGTGATCAACGTGATATCAATCGAGCAGAGGCTCCCGCAGCTCCAGCTGAAGATCGCGCTGCATGCGCTAGGGATGGGGAGTGATGCGGAGAGGCTGATGCACTACAGCTACGAGCTCGTCCACCTGCCCGGATACAAGATGTCTGGGAGGCGCGGCAGGTACGTCACGTTCGACGAGGTGCTGGAGGAGGCGGTCCAGAGGGCATACAGGGAGGTGACCGAGAGGTCCCCGCACCTCAGCGAGGAGGAGAGGCGTAAGATCTCGGAGGTCGTCGGGATAGGGGCGGTCAGGTACGCCCTGGCGGCTGTTGCTCCTCAGAAGCCGATCACATTCACATGGGACAGGGTAATCAACTTCGAGCAGAACAGCGCCCCGTTCATCCAGTACGCGCATGCCAGGGCTTGCAACATCCTGGTAAAGGCCGGGGAGGGCTGGAGGGGGTCCGCGGTCGACTACTCCGGGCTCTCCTCGAAGTACGAGAGGGAGCTCTTGGTCCTGCTCTCGAAGTTCCCCGAGGTGGTCGAGGAGGCGGCGAGGGGCCTGAGGCCGGAGGAGATCGCTGAGTACGCAAACGAGCTGGCATCCAAGTTCAACCTTTTCTATGACAACGTGCCGGTGCTCAAGGCTGAGGGCGAGGGTGCGAAGAACGCCAGGCTGCGGCTGGTCGACGCCACTAGGACCGTCCTCTCGAATGCGCTCGCGCTCCTCGGCGTGAAGGCGCCGGAGAGGATGTAGCCGGCGTTCCCCCATTTCTGATTCCCAAATGGATTCGCTTTACTCCCTTTTGTCCTTTTCACTCCAAGCCTCATCCCATCTGCAGCCCCCAGCAAAGGTAAAAAGCCATAGATTATAGTTATATTTGGTTAGGATGACTCTGCTGAAGTTTTTGGTAAAGAGCGCAACCATTGAGATAGACAAGCCGCTAATAAAGGCGCTGGAGATGTTTGCCTATGGGAGGCACCCATACCGGATCCTTGTCACTAACGGCGAAGCCAAAGTTGTCGGCATCATAACGGGGCGCAGGGCACTTGAAGTACTGATGGGGCAAAGGGGCACTGGGATGGCCAAGAAGAGAGGGCTAAGGGGAACGCTTGAGGAGAATGTCGGGATATTCATGGACGAGAGCCACGAGATCTTCCTTGAGGACATAAGCGTCGAGGCGTTGCTGAGGTTCATGGTCGAGAACACAATCGGATACGCCGTGATTGTGGATCAGTCGAGGAGGTTGAAAGGCGTATTCCACGAGGTTGCAGTGCTAGAGAGGCTGAGAGGCAAGAGGTTCGGCGCGGATATTGGGGGCTTCATGTCCAAGGAGGTCGTCTCCGCCAGGGCCGGCACGTCCATAGAGGAGGCGGCGCAAACGATGGTCAAGAAGAGGGTACGCAGGCTCCCGGTCGTGGACCCTGATGGAAGGCTTGGCGGGATCGTCACGATAGGGGACATCCTGAGGTTCATCCTCTCCGAGGTGAAGGCCCAAGACGGGATCGAGAGGGACCTCATGGAGATCTCGCGCGCATCGGTGGAGAGGGCATCCTCTTTAAAAACAGTTTCCTCACGGCCTGAGGAGGACATAGGGGTGGCGGCAGAGAGGATGCTCGACAACGAGGTGAGCGGGATGCCGGTGGTAGACGAACAGGAGAGGGTCCTCGGCATAGTCTCCAGGATAGACATACTAAAGGCGGTAGCCTCGGTCATCGGCATAGAATCCCTGAAGGCTGAGATCAATGGTTAAGATCGAGGACTATGCGCCGATCGTCGGGGAGGGCACCGTCGAGACGATAAGGAAGATGGCAGAGATAATAAAGGGCGAGAGGGCGGTGCACGTCAATGCAACCTCCTTCGGAGGCGGGGTAGCGGAGGTACTCAGCAGGATGATCCCCCTGGCCAGATCTGTTGGCATCGACGTCACTTGGCAGACGCTGAAGGGCGACATCGACTTCTTCAAGGTCACGAAGAAAATTCACAACGCCCTCCAAGGGAACATGGGGGCTGCAATATCCGACGAGGAGTTCGAGTTTTACTTGAAGGTGAATGCGGAGAACGCGGCTATGCTCGAACTGGACTCGGATGTTGTGGTGATACACGACCCGCAGCCCCTCCCGCTGGTCAGGCATAAGAGGCGTGGGAAGTGGGCGTGGAGGTGCCACATCGACACTTCAACCCCCAACGAGGGGGTATGGTCGAGGCTGGAGCCGATGGTCAGCATGTACGATCTCGCCATATTCTCGATGGAGCGCTACATCCCGAAGAGGCTGGCAATCCCCTCGATAATCGACTACCCCACAATAGACCCGCTCGCTCCCAAGAATGCCCCGATGGAGCCCAAAGGTGTAGTGAAGGTTTTGGAAAGGTATGGCGTCGACCCGGACAGACCCCTGATCGGGCAAGTCGCGAGGTTCGACCCCTGGAAGAACCCGCTCGGCGCGATCGATGTCTTCAAGCGGGTCAAGTCTGCTGTCCCGGGTGTACAGCTCGCCATGATAGGATCTTTCGCGAGGGATGACCCGGAGGGCGCAGAATGGTACGAGAGGGTGCTGAGGTACGCAGGGAGGGAAAAAGACATCTTCGTCCTCTCTAACCTGGATGGGGTCGGGGATCTGGAGGTCAACGCTTTCCAGAGGGCGTTCAGCGTGGCGATCCAGCTATCGAAGAGGGAAGGGTTTGGGCTGACGGTCACCGAAGCCCTCTGGAAGGGGGTCCCTGTCGTGGCTAAGAGGGCGGGCGGAATACCGCTCCAGGTGATCGACGGGATGACGGGGTTCCTGACAGAGGGGACGGATGATGCCGCCGAGAGGGTTGCGCTTCTGCTGAGGAGACCCTGGCTCGCCAGGGAGCTGGGGGAACGCGGGAGGCAGCATGTCAGGCTGAACTTCCTGATCACCAAGGGGCTGTCCAATTACCTGAGGATGCACATCGAGCTCGTCGGAAAGATGGTCTGAGAAAGAGCCCGCATGCTTCATAAAGGGATTTATGGGTTCAGGAGATCCTATAATGCAGAGTGCTGGAGGTTGGATTTTGGCAAGGAGGCTCTCTGTCGTAGACGTTGATTTATGCGTCGGGTGCCAGAGCTGCATGTTCGCCTGCAACAGGAGGTTCGGCGAGGCTGGGCTTGGCAGGTCAGCCATCCACATACAGTCGGCAGGAGGCATAGAGCGCGGGTTCGTGGTCAAGGTCTGCCGCGCATGCCCGGACCCGCCCTGCTCGAAGGTATGCCCGACAGGCGCGCTCACGAAGAGGGAAGGGGGCGGGGTGCGCCTCAACTACGCAAAGTGCATCGCCTGCGGCAACTGCGTGAGGGGGTGCACCCTCGGGGCGATCTTCTGGGACGTGGAGCTGGACAAGCCAACGGTCTGCGTCTACTGCGGCTACTGCGCGGGCTTCTGCCCGTACGGCGTGATCAGGATGGAGGAGGTTGCGTGATGTCAGGGCGCGAGCAGGCAGGGGATCTCTCGAGGATCCTGTATGTGGACCTGTCGAGGAAGACCTACTGGGTCGAGGAGAGGCCTGAGCTCTTCACTGAATGGTTCGGCGGCGCTGGCGCCGGTATAAGGCTGCTCTCCGAGGAGTGCCCGCAGGGCATAGACCCGCTCTCGCCGAAGAACCCAGTAATATTCGCGGTCGGGATCATGAACGGGGCATTCCCGCTGGCCTCCAAGACTGTCGCGATGTTCAAGTCGCCGCTGACCGGAAACCTGGGTGAGAGCCACGCGGGCGGTAGGTCGAGCATCGCGATCAGGATGGCTGGCTACGGGGCGATAGTGATCAGGGGCAAGAGCGAGTCCCCGGTCTACCTCACCATAGACGAGGACGGGGCGAGGTTCAGGGACGCCTCGGCGCTCTGGGGCATGAACAGCGCCTCCACAGTCGGAAGGATAATCAGGGAAGTCGAGACTGGCGCGGGAGTCAGGACGATAATGAGGATCGGCAAGGCGGGGGAGAGGCTCATCCCCTATGCGTACGTCACGACCGAGACGTACAGGCACTTCGGCAGGCTCGGGCTCGGGGCAGTATTCGGTAGCAAGAACTTGAAGGCGGTCGTGGTCTCGGGCAAGAAGTCGTTCAAGTTCAAGGACCCGAAGTCATACAGGGCCCTCTACGAGGAGCTCTTCAACACATTCTGCAAGTCGCCGCTGATGTGCAAGTACCACGAGCTGGGGACGCCGATGAACGTGCTCCCGCTGAACATGACGGGTTCGCTGCCCTCCAGGAACCTCCAGTCGAACAGGTTCTCGGGCGCCCAGGAGCTCTCTGGGGAGAACATGGCTGAGAAGTACCTGGGTAGGAGGACCGCATGCGCCCACTGCCCAGTGAGCTGCATCCACATCGCGGCGCTCCGGGAGCCGTACGAGAGCGAGCCGTACTTCTACAAGACGAAGATGATCTCGTATGACTATGAGCCGATCTATGCTCTGGGCGCGATGCTCGATCTGAAGAGCCCCGAGGGTTACCTCAAGCTCATGGACACGGTGGAGGAGCTCGGGCTCGACGCGATGTCGACCGGGGTGGTCCTAGCCTGGGCAACAGAGGCGATGGAGAGAGGGATAGTCAAGGAAAGCGACGCGGGAGGGCTGGCGCTCAAGTGGGGCGACCACGAGGCGTACATCAAGGCAGCCAAGCGGATAGTTGCTATGGAAAACGAGTTCTTCCAGGCGCTTGCGAAGGGGGCAAGGTACGCCTCATCAAAGTACGGCGGGGAGGATTTCGCACTTGAGTTCGGCGGCAATGAGATGCCAGGCTACCACACGGGGCCCGTAGCCCACCTCGGATACCTGACAGGGGCGAGGCACAGCCACCTCGACGGAGCCGGTTACAGCATCGACCAGAGGATGTACAAGGAGGGGTTGAAGTACACTCCGGAGTATGCCGCAAAGGAGCTCTTCGAGGAGGAGTCCTGGAGGCAGGTCCTCTCGAGCCTGGTAGTCTGCTACTTTGCCAGGGGGGTCTACACCCCGGAGGCGGTTTCTCGGTGCCTCAAGGCCCTCGGTCTGGAGCGTAGCCCGGAGGAGCTCAAGGAACGCGGCAGGGCCATTCTGAGGCAGAAGTACGCCTTCAAGTACAGGGAGGGGTTCAGCCTGAGGGATCTCCGGATACCCAGGAGGATCTGCGAAACGCCGACGCCCCTTGGGTCAATTACCGAGGAGATGATCAGGGCAGGGCTCGAGGAGTTCGAGAAGCTCGTGACTGGGTGATTGTATTTGGAAGGCAGTCCATTCGAAGTCGTCCATCGCAAGTCCATTTTTTACCGCAACGCAAAGGGATTTATTTGGTGCAGGATAAGGTAGAAGGGAGTGCATTGATATGCCCTGGGATAGCTGCTCTGGCATTGGTAAAAAGGTAAGGCTCGGCAGGATACTGAAGTCCGGCAAGGCGGCGGTCTTCGCATTCGACCACGGGTTCGAGCACGGACCATCTGACTTCACGCCCGAGAGGTCGAACCCGAGGAAGGTGGTCGAGCTTGCAGTCGATTCAGGGTTCGACGCACTCATGCTCACCAGGGGGGTCGCGCAGGCGACCGCAGACCTCTGGGCGGGCAGGGTGCCCGTAATAGTGAAGCTGACCGGGAAGACTTCGCTCAGGCCCCCGGACATGCAGATGAAGCAGTACAGGATTGGGTTCGTGGAGGACGCCGTTGCGATGGGCGCGGACGGGGTGGCTGCGACCGTCTACTGGGGAGCGCCCGGGGAGGACGCCATGGCCGAGGAGTTCGCCGCGATAGTCTCGGAGAGCGAAAGGTTCGGCTTGCCGGTGATGATCTTGGCATACCCGCGCGGCCCTTCGATAATAGATCGCCACGACGAGTACATTGTGAAGTACGCCTCGAGGGCGAGCGTCGAGATGGGCGCGGACATAATCAAGACCCACTACACCGGGAGCTCCGAGAGCTTCAGGCGCGTGGTCGAGTCGGTGCCCGTCCCAGTCCTGATGAGCGGGGGAGCAAAGACCGAAGATCCGATGGAGTTCTTGAGGACAGTCAAGAGCGTCATGGACGCAGGTGGAGCGGGGGTCGTGGTCGGTAGGAACGTCTTCCAGAGCCAGGACTTTGTGGGGACCGCAAGGGCGATCCTCGAGGTCGTGCACAAGGGGACGGAACCCGAGAGGCTCTAACAGGGGGTGGCTGAGATGGGGATGATCTTGGCCGCAGGGCACATACTCGCTGACATCAGGGTAAGGGTCGACGAGATAAGCAGCAGCGACCAGTTCAACGAGGTGAAGGAGCTCAGCTACGGGGTCGGAGGGTCCGCAGCCAACGTCTCTATAGGGGTGAGGCGGCTCGGGGGATGCTGCATGCTCCTCGGGAAGATCGGGATGGACGAGTTCGGCAGGATGGCCGTGGACGAGCTCTTAAGGGAGAGGGTCCCGCTGGACGAGGTCAAGGTCAACCTGGTAAACCGCACCGGATACACGATAATAATAATCAACAGGCACGGCGAGGTCTTCATGTTCGGCCGCAAGGAGGCGGCAGAGACCCTCGAACCGGATGAAATCGCCAACATCAGCATGAAGGGCTACCAGGCAGTCCACATCGCTAGCCTGAGGGCGGACACAGCCACAGAGTTAGCCTCAAGGGCGAATGAGGAGGGGATAATGGTCACTTTCGATCCTGGGAGGCTCCTCATCAACAGGGGGATCGGGCACATAAAACCAGTCTTGGAACGCGTGGATCTTCTGCTGCTGAACGGGAAGGAGGCCAAGGCGCTCACAGGGCACGATGACCCTGAGATGGCGGCGGCTTCACTCATCAGGCAGGGAGCCAAGAGCGTGGCGGTCAAGCTAGGGGCAAAGGGCGTCTACATCTCGGACGGCAGCTCTGGGAAGCTTATCCCGGCCTTCAAGGTGGATGCTAAAGACACGACTGGCGCTGGCGACGCATTCGCTGCTGGAATGATAACGGCCCTCAGCAACGGGGAGGGGCTAATGGATGCAATAAGGTTCGCGAATGCGGTCGCGGCCCTGAAGGTTACGAGGCTAGGCTCGCACGAGACACCAAGCAGGAAAGAAGTCGAGGAGTTCCTATCTAGGAACTGACCCCGCGCACCTCGTGCAGAGACTATGGAGAGGATGCCATTTTATTTTAAAAAACTATTTTTCTGCCAATCGAGCAATATTGGTGGGGGAGCGGATTGGTCGAGTTCAGGGTGGCAGATCTAGACGATCTGCCGAAGCTCAGCTCCAGGATTCTTAACGCTCTTGATCTGTCGAGCGACTTCTACCAAGAGAATGTGGCTAAATTCGGGATACCGGAGGAGTACGTGGAGAGGGCGTTCTCCGAGGGGGCACTGAGAGTGGCTGCGTCGAAAGGCTCGAAGTTCTACCTTGCATTGGAGGGGGATGTGATACTCGGCTTCTGCCAGATGGCACCTCAGGGGGGTGGAAAGGCAGAGTTGGATAGGATAGTTATGTTCCCAGGGCATATGGGGATGGGGATCGGAAGCCGGCTTCTAGAGTTCTCCATCGAAGATCAGGCGAGAGAGGGGAAGGAGGAGATAATAGTACACGCAGGTAAGGACGAACGCAGAGCAAGGGCATTCTACGAGAAGAACGGGTTTGAGTTCACAGGGGAGTTCAGCGTCGATGCACCCTGGGGGAAGCGGATAGATCTCGCAGTGTACAGGCTAAAAATCGGACGGAAGACCAGATAGCCGGCTAGATCCGCCTCTAAAGGATAGCTTACGTGGGGAGCAGGACACGAAAAGGTCGAAATTTTATTTTGGGTCTGCCGGGGGAAATGGACCTTCACCTCTTCTACTCAATCCAATCCAATCCAATCCTCTTCCATGAAATCACTGGCCATGCCCAAATAACTCAGCACAAACTGCCCAGCCGATGATATAGCCCTTTTTTAGGAAAAATGGAAAGTATTTTTTGTAGGGATTAGGCGGGTCCGGAGGGATTTGAACCCTCGACCATCGGCTCTCCCCACGGTTCCAGTTCCGGAGGCCGACACCCTGATCCGGACTAGGCCACGGACCCACATTTATCGCGCAAAGAGCGCCACCAGAACCAAGATCGCAAAGACCGCCACTATGTAATATAGAAGGTAGCGCTGGAACTTCTTCGACCGATTGATCTTTGACTGCTCCTTAACGTATGTTGGCTTGCACTTGAGGCAGTAGTCTCTCCCCTTGACCTCAATGATCCTCCCGCAGTAGAGGCAGTGCCTGTGCGGGTAGATGTAGGGCCTTTTCGCGGGTTTTTCGCTCTCCGACAATCCAAGTCCTCCGATCACTGCATCGAACCTATGGTCAAAGCCATCGCCTTGAGTCGCTCTATCCTCTTCCAAGTCGACGGGTGTGTCGAGAACATCTCCATCACTGCGTCCCCCCTGAACGGGTTGACGATCCAGAGGGGGCTCGTTGAGGGGTTGATGTTGAGCCTGGCCCCGCCCCTCACCGTGCGCTCGATCTTCTCCAATGCGCTCGCGAGCGACAAGGGCTTCCGGCTCAGCTGCGCGCCCTCCCTGTCAGCCTCATACTCCCTTCCCCTGGAGATCGCAGTCTGCACCAAGAAGGCTGCGAGCGGCGCCAAAAAGCTCAGGATCAGCGCGATCATATTCGCGTCCCTGTTCCTCGAGTCGCCGAAGAATGCACCGAACCGCCCCATGAGCGCAAGGTAGCTGATCGCTCCGGCTATTGTGGCTGCTACGGACGCGACGAGAACGTCTCTGTGCTTCACGTGGCTTATCTCATGGCTGAGGACACCCTCGAGCTCATTCTCGTTCAGCAGCTGGAGCAGCCCAGTTGTGACCGCGACGACAGACTTGCTGGGACCCCGCCCGGTAGCGAACGCGTTGGGGACGCTCGAGTTCACTATTGCAACCTTCGGCTTTGGCATCCCTGCGCTCGCAGCCAAGGAGGAGACGATCCTGTGGAGCGTGGGGTACTCGTTCTCGCTGACCACCTTTGCCCTGGTAATTGAGAGGACTATCCTGTCGCTGTAGAGGTAAGAGATCGCGTTGATGGCTAATGCGAGCATTAATGCGCCTAGGGTGACTATCTCCGGGCTGCCGAAGAGCCACCCTACAACGTAACCTAGCCCGACCAGGATCCCTGTGAGCAGGAACATCATTGCTGCAAGCCTTAGCACCAAGATCACCCGAATTTCAATCAGATATATCGCTTATAAAAATATGGCTTATACGGTTTACTGCTTGTCTTCACCAGTCACTTCAGTGTAGTAGTACTCCCCGATCTCCTTCTGGTACCTGTCCAGCCAAGAGTCCTTCTTGTTGACGCGAGGTCGCCCGGTCTCAGGGTCCCTCCTGAAGGTGATTCCGAGGTTCTTGAGGAAGTAGTTCATGCCCTTCCTGAGGCCAACCGGCGCTGAGGCGACACCGCTCCTGCCAGGGGATCCGCCGAAGACCATCACAGTGTCGGACAGGAGGTCGTTGGCCACTATGTCGTGCTCGACTACGAACGAGGCAACCCCCTTCTTCTCTGTGACCCGCCTTATGGCCCTTGCAACGACGAGCCTGTGCTCGACGTCCAAGTGGGCGGTCGGCTCATCCAAGAGGTATAGCTCAGCATCCCTGGAGAGGCAGACCGCAACAGCAGTCCGCTGCAGCTCGCCGCCGCTCATCGACTCCATGCTCCTGTCCAGAAGGGGCTCGATCTCCAAAGGGGCATAGATCTCGTCGATGAACCACTGCGCGCTCAGAAGCCCGGGGTCAATAGAGTTGAGGATTTCCCTTAAAGTCTTCGTCGAGCTGGGGACCACGTACTGCGGCTTGTAACTGATGCGGAGGCCAAAGTTGATCGGGGATCCACCCTCTGGGAGGAGCTCGCCTGCAAGAACCCTTACGAAGGTAGTCTTTCCGGTCCCGTTCGGTCCGACGATCCCGACGACCTCGCCACGGTGTATCTCCCCGCCCTGTGCGTCCAGCACAAAGTCGCCACGGCTTATCCTGAAGTTCCCCCACCTCAGCAGCACATCCTCAGACCGCCACTCAGTCGGGGTCGGTGAGAGGTGGAACCTTATTGGCGACGTCCTGAACCGGATGTTTTCGTCCGGGATGTAGCCGTTGAGGTATATATTGATCCCGACGCGGACGCCATGCGGCTTGGAAACAATGCCATAGACCCCTGGCTTTCCGTAGAAGAGGCACACCTGCTCTGAGATGTAGTCCAGCACAGCGAGGTCGTGCTCCGCAACAATGACGTACTTCTTCTCCTCAGCCAGGGACTGGACCAGCTTTGCCACAGCCATCCGCTGGTAAACATCCAAGTAGCTTGAGGGCTCATCAAATATGTATACGTCGGCCTTCCTTACCGAGACAGCGGCTATGGCGACGCGCTGCAGCTCGCCGCCGCTCAGGGCATGGATGTCCTTGCCCATTATCGACTCGAGCGACAGGTAAGAAGATACTTCGTCGAGCGCATCCCGCTCGTCGATCCTCTCAAGAAGCTGCCTGACGGTTCCGGTGAGGCGCTTTGGGGCCTGGTCTATGTACTGCGGCTTGGTGACCACCCTCAGCCTCTTCTCTGAGAGCTTCTTGAAGTACTCTTGGAGCTCAGAGCCCCTGAAGAATCGCAGTATGGACTTCCAATCAGGCGGGCAGTCGTAAAGCCCTAGGTTGGGCATCATCTCGCCGCTCAGGATCCTGAGCGATGTAGACTTCCCGGCTCCGTTCGGGCCGAGGAGGCCGACAACCACGCCCTCTTTCGGGATCGGGAGGCGGTAGAGCTTGAATGTGTTGGGGCCGTACCTGTGCACGCAGACTTCCTCTAGCTCGTCTGGGAGGTTGACTATGTTCAGTGCGCCGAACGGGCACTTTTTCACGCAGATGCCGCAGCCCGTGCAGAGGTTCTCAGCGACAAGTGGCCGCTCCATCCCCGGCTCGTACTTTATCGCCTCGGCGCCAGTCCTCACTATGGGGCAGAACCGGATGCACTCCTTGCTGCACTCCCCCGGCTTGCAGAAGTCAGCGTCAAGTACAACGATACGCGCCACCTGTTTCCGCCCCCGGGAAGGACCCTATTCGAAGTCGCTATCTTCAGATTCGCTCTCCTCTTCTTCCTCGAGCATTGACTCGGAATAGAGGTCATAGTTGTCGGCTATCAGCTCATGCTCTTCTTCCTTCCGGCGCTTCCCCTTCACCTGGGAGGCCTCAACGATCAGGGTCGTCCTCCTCTTGCTCTCGTCTACAGGCTGAACAATCTTGTATCCTTTCGTCTCAGCGGTCGGCTTCTGAAAGCCGCACGACTTGCATACCAAGAATATCTTCTCGTCCTTCTTCTCGGGCATCAGCAATTTCCCGCACTTTGGACAGAATTCCACTCACTTACCCCCAAACAAAACAGGAAGGGAAGAAGATCACCACTCTTCTTCCTCGAAGTCTTCGTCTTCGTCCTCAGGCCATTCATCCTCTTCTTCGTCCTCAGGCCATTCATCCTCTTCTTCGTCCTCAATCCAGTCGTCGTCGAAGTCCTCTTCCATATACAACAATCCAAATACCTCCAGAGAGCAAAGAGTTTTCGTGAGCTTGAAATATTTAAGCATGTCTATGATCATCATCTTGCTATGCCACGCAGGATATGCACATCCGACGGGTTCGACCCGAGAGAGGTCGGGGAAATCGTCAAGAGGGGCGGAATAATAATCTACCCCACCGACACAGTCTACGGCATAGGGTGCGATCCGAGGAACGCAGCAGCAGTCAGGAAAGTCTTAGCAGCAAAGAGGAGGGAGAAGAAGCCTATGCCCGTGCTGGTCGATTCCCTCCAGTCGGCCGAGAGGCTTGTCGAGCTGGGAGAGGCAGGGAGGGTTCTCGCTGAGAGCTTCTGGCCAGGTGCGCTCACAATAGTTGCCCCCCTCAAGGAGAGGCTACCAGAGGAACTGACCGGCGGCAGGCAGAAGGTTGGCGTGAGGGTCCCTAACCATCCAATTGCAATATCAATTATAGCGGCATCTGGCGGCGCGCTGGTCGGGACAAGCGCAAATGTCTCAGGCAGGAGGGCGGCGATCGCCGCGGAGGAGCTTGATCCAGAGATCCTCAATGAGGTCGAGGTCGTTGTTGACGCAGGGGAGGCGCCAGCTGGGAGGGCCTCCACTGTAGTCGAGATCGGGGATCCGATTCCCAAATCCGGTAAGAAGATAGCAGACGGGGTCTGGCTTATTAGAGAGGGACCGATAGACGTAGAGAGGATAAGGGAGGCTTTGGGCGGGAGGCTGCCGCAGATGGGAACGTCTTGCAGAGTGGAGAAGTTCAACCTAATCGTGACGACTCAGAGGGGCAACGAGAGGAACTGCATGAGGGAACTCGTGACCCTTTCTGGTGAGCCTTCGATCAGGTTCTCGAGGACGGGCTTCCCTGGGCTCCTGAAAGGCGAAGTGCAATCCGAACCGGTAGAGTTCTGCAAGGCGCTCGCAGCCAAATTGGCGGAAGATCCTTGGAGGGCAAGGTTCATCCAGAAGGTCACTCCGATCCAGGAGGCAACCAAGGCAGAAGCCGAGGACATAAGGGCAGCCGTGAGACGGCTCTCTGGATCGATACCAACGGGTGCGACGTTCAGGATAACCGTTAACAAGAGGGGTTCAGAGATCAGCTCCTCATGGCTGATCAGGGAAGTGGCTCGGGAGATCGAGAGGAAGGTGGATCTTGAGAAACCCGACTGGATAGTCAACATTGAGTTAATCAGAGACGTAGCTGGGGTTTCGGTGATTAGGCCTGGCGATATAGTCTCGGTCACAAAGATGCAGGAGGAGGCCCTCGGGAAAGACTAGATCTCACCTTAAGAGATCTGAGATTGAGACCCTCTCCATGACTAGCGAGGACACAGCCCTGACTCTAGAACCCACAAGAGGAATAGTGCACAACATCTCTTCCCCAGAGATCCCGAACTTGCTTTCGATGTAGAGGCACTTGGAGTCGCAAAGGTCTATCAGGGAGTCGTCCTCGGTGCCCACCGCCAGCAGATCCTGCATCACACACGTAGCCTGGGGTTCGCTCTCGCAGACAGCTACAGCAACCCAACCCTCGGAGTTATCCCGAACCCCCATGAATTCTATGGCCTCCCTGATCTGCCGCTTGGACGACGCGTAGAGCAAGACCTCGTTTGCAGGGGTCCTGGATACGTTTTCTCCAGCCTCCCAAGCTCTTTTCGCAAGAGTCGCCGCCGTGATTAGATGAGCCTCGCCTGCAACAAGGCATGCATCAAGAATCTGCAGACTCGGCGACTCAGAGTGCTTCGCTAGCAGCGGCCTTGGATCCGCCCCAGGCTTCGGCCTCAGGCCTGCTATAAGCAGCAGTGCAAACTGCCCTTTTCCCAGATCGCACATCCGCATCTTATCGGATCTCCTTGGGCATTACGGGAGAGAACTTCTCAACGATCTCTAAAGGTATGCCAGCGCTCACCAGCCTCTCCTTTGCTCCAGCTGGATCGATCCCTTCCTTGCCCCATTCCTTGATGAGGTTCGATATAGTTTCGCGGTACTCCCACGGATAGAGTATCCAGCTCGCCGTGCTCTCCACGAAGTAGTCAGGCTTCATCCTCGACCAAGGCTTGACATGGAGCGTGGCGACCTTTATCTCTAAAGCCCCTAGGGCAGAGAGGTGGCTCACCACCAGGAGGAGGCTCTCGCCCGTGTCTGCAACGTCATCAGCGATAAGCACCCGCTTTCCCCTGATGTCGCCTTCAATGGGCGATATTATCTTTGGCCTGGCTTCCCGCTGGCCTAACCCGGTATAGAATGAGACCCTGATTGAGAGCAGCTCGTCCACCCCTAGCAGGTCAGAGAGCAGCCTTGCCACGACCCAGCCTCCCCTGGCGACACCCACAATCGAGTCGGGTCGGAATCCGCTCCCTTCTATTTTCCGTGAGAGCTCTAGTACGGAAGAGTGGACCCTGCCCCAGTCCAGAACAAGCATTTCCATTTCTGACACCTATCCGCCGTGCACAGATGGTAGGAAGACGACCTCGTCACCCTCCTTCAGGGGGGATGCCATCCCACCGGTCAGCATCGAGTCAGAATCATTGATGAACACAACTATGTCAGGACGCATCCTGTCGCCCTCGCCGAACATCCTGGACTTGAGTGGTTCGACCTCCGCCCCTCTGAGGAAGTCGACGAGCTCAGCCAAGGTGCTGCCGTTGAAGTCAACGTCCTTCTCTGGATCCTTTGATAGACCCCTCAGCACAGCCATGTACTTCACCCTCACTTTCAAGGAGGATCCCCCTCATGGGTTGGATGGCTCACCGATATAAACCTCTTCCTCATACCTACGCCCGCCCAAAATTGCTCCCGCGCTTACCCTCCTGAAGGAGAGGCGCGACAAAAGATCTTGGAGTTTCGAATTGACTGTCTCAGGAGGATCCATGAGCCACTCTATCGGGATGCGGAGGTTAATCGGGCGTGACGGGATGATGTGCCTCGTTGACTTTATTGGGAACAGTCGCCCGCTCATTGCAGCCTCAAGGGCTTCATCCTTCTTTATCGCTGGGGGCATGATTACCCAATAAAACTCCCCCTTTTTGAGCCGAAAGAAAGAGTCTTCCTCTGTCGCATAGGATATGCCGCACCCTTTGACCCTGAGCTCAGTCTCGAGCTCGCTGAGCAAGGAATATGCGCGGCGTATATCAAACCCTTCCTCAATCAATAGCTGCGATCCCGACAGGCCTATCATCGCGAGGCTTGCCTTGCGATCCTTTATGGCAGCCAAGGCCTCCATTTCATTGGAGTGTTCGACCCTGATCTTTCTGTTCGGAAGGAAGATTGCCGACGAGGCTATGCAGCGATTCCACCGGGAGACGCTAATGGAGTTGGAGGCGTAGTCATACATCGCTACTGGGGCTGAAAGGCAACCCATGCGGCGCAGCGCCCAGTACCGGTGGGTCCCGTCAAGTATCATGAGGCTAGAGGCGTCCACGATGATCGGATCCCTGACCACCCGCTCAGTCTGTAGGGAGAGGGCGATCTCGTAAAGTATCTGCCTGTCATACTCTTCGTGGGGGCGCAGATCGTCGATTGCCACCGAGGAAATGGTCTGGAGGCAGGAGGTCAATATACCTTACCCCGGTAGTCATCAAAGGTCAGTGGAGGTGCTACTCTTCATCGGCTTACTCAGTGCAGGTCAACCACTTCATTCCGATCTGATCTATGCTTGATTTACTAATATAATATCCGTATCCCCATTCATGATCGATGGGGTCTTGATTATGGAGGAGAGGGCATTGCGTTGCTCGCATGCCCGCCCTGACTTTTTCCAGGGCAAGAAAGAATGAAGGTTTACTGGGCGGCGCCCTTCACATCGGTGCTGGTTTCGGCATTCTCGACCTCTCCAGGAGCGGCCTCGGTGGTGGTCTCATCCGTAGGCTCGCCAGACTCGCCGCCGGTCTCGGGCCCCTGTGATTCGAGCTCCTCAGCCGCCTCCTCAAGTTCCTTCGGTTCCCCTTCAATGTCCAAGGTCTTCTTCGGCTCAGACTCCGCCACCTTCTCAGCTTCTGCAGCCTCAGCTTCTTCCCGCTTCTTCTCATTCACCTTGAGGCGGGTAATGTAGCCCGCGACCCTGTTCTTCAATCTCTTGCTGGTGATGTCGGTGTACTGCTGAACCAGCTTTTTGTTCTCTTCAAATTCAGTCGTGAAAACGCCACCGAACTTGAGGACAAGCTCATTTGAGATGCTCTTTACCTTCCCTATCCGAACCTTTCCCAAACCAGTCACCACAGGCTATCAACCCGATATTAGAACCATAATTTATAATTTGTGATATCCGGAAATGCGTCTCGAGCCCTTTGGAGGGGAGAAATATTTTAAACGCCCCTGACATACTCTATTAGGATAACTATGACGGACTTGGCTATTTCCGCAATAGACCGGTTGATGAGGAAGGCAGGCGCAGAGAGGGTCAGCGACGAAGCCTCGGAAGCACTAAGGGAAGTGTTAGAAACGCTAGCACTCGAGATCGCGAGGGACGCCGTGGCACTGGCCAAGCACGCAGGCAGGAAGACTGTGAACTCGGATGACATAAAGATGGCCAGCAGGAAGCTGCTGGCGATGACTAAGCTCGGGATCTGAATTTTCGGGCGGTTTCGCGCCCATGCGCGGCGGAGCCCTCTCCCCTCAGACAGAAATCTATATATAGAAGTGTAAAAGTCTTTCTTCATGCAATTTGTTTGAGGTGGATTCTATGTCAACCG
>JAULTB010000020.1:0-19949 GCA_038801655.1 Candidatus Methanosuratincola thermotaenarum
AGGCAATCAAAATGGGGTACGCCAAGAAGCAGCCACCCCCCATGGGGCATCCAGCGCATCCTCCGCCGCAAGGCATTGCAATCAAGTAAGAAGTAGGGGCTGCAGATGCCGCCAGGGCAAATGCCCACCATGCCTTTGCCCTTTCAGCTATCCGCAATCTTTCTCCCCCTTATCAGTTTGTACGCATCGCAGGCATGGACGCACTCCTTGCAGTTCACGCAGAGGGTCCTCTCTATGTTGTGGTCCTCCTTTATTGCCCACATGGGGCAAACGTCCTGGCACTTGTTGCATCCGTTGCAGCTCTCCGGCTTGTGCTCTATCCTGTAGAACCCCAGCCTGGCACCGAGCTTGTGGGCTAGACCAGAGAATGCCCCGAGCGGGCAGAAGAAGAGGCACCACCCTCGCCCCCCGGACATGAATAGCCCGCCAATTACCAGCCAGAAGAGCAGCGAAATTATGGCCCCTGACTGCCAGTACTCAATCGCAGAGAGATCGCCGAAGAGCGCAGAGGCGAAGTTCTGTAGGACTGATGAAGCGCAGTACCTGCAGCAGATGCTTCCGAGCTGGTCAGACGCAAGCTTGTAGCCGACAAGGGCTGCGACGGCGATGAACCCAACCAGGAACCCGTACCTCATGCTCATGGTGAGCTTGGTGTCCCTTATCCTGAGCCTGAACTTGTTCGGAATTGGCACTGCCCTGCTGATCGCCTCGCTCACAGCCCCGACAGGGCACAGCCATCCGCAGAATGCTGCGCCTAGGAATATCGAAGATATGATTACGCCGAAGGCGAACGCTGCCATGAACCATGATGACCCGAATATTGAATAGAACCTCCCGCCGAAGATCCAGTCTATGGGCATCCTGAAGCAGACGCTGTGGAGAGTAGGCTCGGCAGTGTTGCCCACAATGAGGTAAACCGCTCTCGTGAAGAGGGCAAATGGGGCAACGAAGAGGAAGAAGCCCACGACGAAAGAGATGTACCTCCAGCGGTTCCTAATCAGTGTCTCCTTTGCATTCAATGGCAACTACCTCCCTGAGTGGCGCTGCTGCTAGCAGCCCCGTTCACGAACTTGATAGGTATGAATGTTAGCACCGCCCCTGTGTCTGCGTCTATTACCTCGAGCCCCCCATTGTAGACCACGGGCTCGTCCATGTAGTATTCTGGGATGTGGAAGAGCCAGTCGATCCCTAGGTTGGGGATCGATCCGCCTGGATACAGTGGCGTCTTGAATGTGCGGGTTGCGTAATCGAATTCGAAGCCGCTGTTGACTTCCCAGTCGACAGCGATGTCCGGCGGCACATTCGCCAGGTTCAGCTTTACCTTCACCGGCTTCTTGCCCAGGTTGTAGATCCAGTGCGTAGAGAGCCCTTCAAGCTGAGGCTGGAGCAGGTTCTTCAGCACCCCCCTTGACTGCAGGTCTACAACTACCGGCGACATCGAGATCGGGGGGCCTGCCCCCCTCAAGACCATGGGAGCGGTCACATTCCCGGCAGGCACCGCGACCCAGAAGTGCACGAGCTCCGACTTGCCGAGGGTTGCGCTGTATGCACCTAGAGACAGCGTTATGGCAATCACCAAAACAAATCCCAATATGTATTTGCTTTTCATAATGAATGGTGGGTTTGAAGGTCCTTTTTATTCTAATTGGAATTGATTTCTTGTGCTGTCTGCCGTATGGGGATTTATGGAATTGAACCCGGAAAACCATAAAACTCATATATCGAAATCAAATATATTCTTCCGAGGAAAATGTTCGACGACCCTATCTCAAAAAGCCTCGAGTGGAGCAGGAAAGGCTATATGGGCATGGCACTCTTGCTGATGATAAATGAGAGGCCACTGACCGGTTACGAGATAATGCGCACCATGTACGAGACAACCCAGGGTTTCTGGAGGCCGACCCCTGGAGGGGTGTACCCTGTGCTGAAGAAGCTCGAGTCTGAGGGCCTTGTTCGTGGGGAGTGGCATGCCTACAAGGGTCGAAAGCGGAAGATCTACACCATAACTGATGAGGGCAGGAGGATCCTGGAGCACGTGCTGCTCAAGCAGAGCGAGATAGCGATGAGCATAAACAGGATCTTCGAGAGCTTCTTGAAAGACATGTTCTCATTAAATAACCCGCAGGTTGCCCCGCCATGCATCTTCTCGGTCTTCATGTCCGACATGAGCTCCGTCGAGGCTGAAATCGAGGATCTCAGGGCAAAAAGGGAAACTCTGCTCAGGATGATCGAGATCCTCCAGAAGTGCCTTGCTGAAATAGACGCCAGGTTGGCGGAGGCAAAGCGGGAGGCTACTTTCTAGCCTTCTCAAGCGCATAATCAATTATCATGCCTGGGATATCGACTTCAGCGACGCTCATTGCGCCCTTGAACTCCACTGTCGAATTCACTTCATGGATCACTATTCCTTCCTTTGTCTCCATCGCGTCGACTCCTAGGACGCCTGTGCCAACGACCTCGGCAGCCTTGAGTATCAGCTCCTTCAGATCCTCGGACAGGTTGCAGACCTCTGCCCTCCCTCCCCTCGCTATGTTGGTCCTCCAGTCGTCCGGCGCGCTATACCTGTATATCGAAGCGGCTATCTGATCCCCGATTATAACCGTCCTTATGTCCCTTGGGGGCCTTTCTACCATCTCTTGGATGTAATAGATCTGGTACAGTGGGTTCCCCATCTCTTCCCTGTCCTCAAGTAGCGCCTGCGCGGTCTCCCTGTCCTTGAGCGGTGCGATAAGCCTCCCCCAGCTCCCGAAGACCGGCTTGATTACGGCAGGATAGCCCATCTCCTCCTCTAGCGCCTTCATTGCCTCGTCCTTTGTGAAGGCTACTATAGTTTTTGGCGTTGGGATCCCTGCCTTGGCAAGCCTCATGCTGCAGAGGAGCTTGTCCCCGCAGAGCGCAGCTACGCTG
The DNA here is from genome assembly GCA_038801655.1 of Candidatus Methanosuratincola thermotaenarum. Taxonomy (GTDB): domain Archaea; phylum Thermoproteota; class Methanomethylicia; order Methanomethylicales; family Methanomethylicaceae; genus Methanosuratincola; species Methanosuratincola thermotaenarum. The sequence goes on from JAULTB010000020.1 coordinate 2,908, forward strand.
AATGGATTGATTACATGGATCCCCCTGCTCTCGAGTATGGCAGTTATGTAAAGCCCTCTGAAGTGGCTGACGCACCTCTCGATCGCCACATCCCCAAAAGCTTCATCCTTTTTTAGGTCGGTTATGTTCAAGTGGAGCTCTTTGGCGTCTATCGGCCGCAGCTCGACCCCCTTCTTCTGCGCTGCATTGATTATCTCCTTCTCTTCAACCCTTACCCGGTCATAAAGAAGAGAGAGGGTCTGCGACAAGGCCTTACTCTCCCCAGTCTTCGCCCTCGGACTCTGCGACTTTCAGCTCGAAGTTGCCTTTCTTGTCCTTGGCGACCTCGAGCTCTGCTCCGCAGTCGGGGCAGCTGAGGATCTCTCCCTCTATAACTTCCTTGGCTTCTATATCCCCGTCGCACTCTGGACATTTGAATTTCATTTTAATCCCTCGTAGTATCCGCTTAAAAGAATTTTATATTAATAAACGTTTCTGTAAGATATCTTTGATTGGTTATTGGGCTAGGCTCAATATTCCACAGTTCGTTTTCTTTCATTTTTCTCGACAAGAGCGTTGAAATCCTCTAAAAACTCGAAAAATTTTCCCTCCGGAACCCTCGCTCCGGCAGCCATCGGATGCCCTCCACCGCTGCCGTTGTGCTTCGGTGCGATCTCCTGGAGGAGCTCATTCAGATCCATCCCTTCACTCGAGGAGCGTATGCTCATGTCTACCCTGCCCTTCCTCGTTTCTGCTCCTATGCCTACGGTCGTCTTGCCGTAAGCCCTTGCGTAGACCGCGCCCTTCCCCATTGACCAATTGAGGTCCAGGACGTATGCCACCCTTCCGAACACCTTGACCTCCTCCCTGACTCTCTTCCTCATCTCCTCTTCGGAGATTGCCTCGGCGATCGCCTTCTCTACGATCTCCTGGTCCGAGCTGGGGGTCCTGTTCGATGCCAGGAAACTCACCATCTTCCTCTTCGTCTCGTAGTCCCTCCCCCCTGCGTCTATCGCCTGGATCAGCAGCCCGCTCTCGAGGTACATGCTCCTCTTCTCCCAGTCCAGCAGGAGGCGCCGTATCTCGTAGGTGTTGTCCATGTAGTCGCCTATGGCCCCGTATATGGCCACCCTGCTCATGTCGGCCGGGACTAGATCCTTGAATTCCAGGTAAGTCAATTCGCTTGCGCAGCTCTTTGTCGAGCTCACCATCTTCCCCGGGAATCCCTCCTTTTTGAAGCCGCGCGGCAGAGGGTGGTGGTCTATGTACAATATGCTGCCGCCTCCAGCGGCTATCCTCCCAAGCTCGACCATCACTTCTTGGAGGAATGTGCTGGAGAGTGCAATGTCGCAGATGACCACGTTTCCCTCCACCTGCTTAAGATCCTCGGCAAGCCCGGAGGGATGGGAGAAGAAGACCTTGCTCCCCTTACGGGCAGCCAGTGCTATAGCCGCCGAGCATATGCCGTCAGTGTCCCCGTGGGCGACTATCCAATCCATAGTTCATATTTGGCATGGGGGATAAAAAAGGGTTTTTAGCAGGCCCTGAAGTTCTCCTCCCACATCTCGTAAGCCCTTATCATCTCTTTGGTAACGCTCGGCTTGCGCCTTGCCAGCACTTCCTCAAAGTCCTCCATCCGTATCGGTCTCGGTTTGGAAGCCTTGTCCAGAGCGAGTCCTGCCTCGAAAAGTTCGCTGACAACCTTAAGCTGCACTGCTTGGGCGATGTCCCGTATGTCGCTGCCGGAGTAGCCCTCTGTCATCTTGGCAAGCTCCTCGGCGTTCACCCCTTCCATGCACAGGCTTTGGGTGAAGATCTGGAACATCCTCAGCCTCGCCTCGTAGTCGGGGACTGGGACGTAGATCCTCTTCTGGAACCTGCGGATGAATGCCCAGTCGAGAGCCCACGGCTTGTTTGTGGCGCCTATCACGTAGAGGAGGCTGTTCTTGCCCTTGTCAATTATGCCGTCCATTTCCTTGAGGAACTGGTTCCTTACCCTGATCTCGCCGCCGACCTCGTTGGAGTGGACCCCCAGCAGCGAGTCAATCTCATCGATGAAGATTATGACCGCCTCGTTGTTCGCAATCCTCTCCCTTGCCGACCTGAAGAGCTTTGCGACGTTCTTCTCAGCCTCGCCCAGCCACTTGGACATGATCGATGCCGCGTCGACTGAGTAGAATGCTGCATTTATCTCTGTAGCCACTGCCGCTGCAGTAAGCGTCTTCCCGCACCCGGGCGGCCCGTAGAGCAGGATGCCTCTTGGCCAACCGAGTGGGAAGAGATCCGATCTCAGCGAAGGGTAGACGATCGCCTCCTTCAGCGCCTTCTTGGTCATCTCAAGCCCAGAGATGTCGTTCCAACTTACGTTTGGTTTGTCTACCACAAGGAGATCCTCGTAGGAGCTCTTCTTCTGCTGTTGCAGCTGCGGCTGCTGCTTGGCGTCTCCCTTTGGGGCAGCCTCGCCCCTGTTTATCGGCTTGATCTCGAAGACTGCTGATCCTTCATCGTCAGGAGCCCCTGCATAATGCCCTGTCTGCAGGACCTTTATCCTCTCTTGGTATGCCTTGGCCCTGGTGACGTAGATCCTGTTAAGCTCATAGTTTGGGTAGAGGTTGACGATCTTCAGAAGCACATCGATTGCCTTCTGGTAGTAGGTGATCGCCATCCCTTTGGACCCTTGGTTGTCGAGCCTGATAGCTTCGCTCGCATACTTTATTGCCGCCGATTCCAGTTCATTGATCGCCATCACTCGCAATCGCCTCGCTCGCAGTCATTATCCTTATCAAACCCTTCTTAGATAAGCTTTCTATAAGCCTGGTGACTTGCCTTTCGTTCATGCCGAACTTCGAGCTCAGCTCCCTGAAGTCAAGCACGCCTTCATTCCTTTCTAGGTGCTCCATGAGCACTTCCTCCTCGTCCTTTGTGCTCCCTACTGGCATATGGGAAACGCTTTTGGTCAGGCGCCCTTCTGCGCCGAAATGCACAGGCGCTGCGAAGCCGATCTCCTTGGGCGGCTCCGGAAGCCGCTCGATAAGCCTTCCCCTGATGAACGCAGAAACCTCATCCAGTACCTCTTCGCTTTCCGCGGTATCTGAAATTGCAGCGGCCTCTACATCCGATAAGGGGATCCTCATCTCTGCCATTACTGAATTGAGGCAGCTTCCGATTTGCATCAGCTCTCCTGAAACATCTGGTATGATCTCGGACAACTGGTCGGAGACCTGCTTGACCACCTCCAAGGTTGGTTCCAGCTGAGCAAATGTCGAACCAACCTCCCTCAGAGTCTCCATCCTCAGCGTGAGCTGTTCCAGTAAGAGGATTCCGTTTGAGACCTTTTCCTGTATTTTCTTTATCTCCGCGATCTCATTAGCGTAGATCTTTGCCCTTTCGGAGCTCTTGTTCTTTAGTGCGGATGTGCAGAGCTTGAAGATCTCATTGCGCCTTGCCTTCAACTTTGCGTCAATTATCTCGAGCTTTCTCTTTTGCCTTCCAAGGGCTATTATCGCCTCGTTCAGAGCGTCCTTTAGAGGTGGAGTCCGTCGAAAAAAGTTCTTTAGCATTTTTTACTCCACCTCTAAGGATCACTCATGGGATATGGGGTATTTCCGTCAGTATGATGCTTGGCCTCATTTTCAAAAAAATGGGAACGAGGGTTGCCAAGTTCAACCACTCAGAACCCTGCTTTCTCTCCTGCTGCGATTCCTGCTGGGAGGTCTGGGAACTTCTCCTTGACCCTCTGCTCTGCGACAGCCGCTGCCTCTCCGAGTATCTTCTGTGCGTCCTCGTTGGCGCTCTCGAAGTTGAGGCTGAGCCCACTGCTCTGCCCTGCGTCGACAAGTATGCCGCTCAGGAGCGTGCTGATGTCGCCAAGCTCCCTCTCCGCCTCGGGGAGCAGAGTCGAGATGCCTGCCCTGACATTCTTGATCACGCCCATTGCTGGCGCGAGAGTCACGACGATGTCTCCTAGCTCGGTCACTGTGCTGAGGCGCATCACTATCTGCTCGAGCGCCATCCTGGCCTGCACCAGCATCTTGGACATCTTCCTTATCTCGGCGAGCTCGTTTGCGTAGATCTTGGCGTGGTCCAGATCGTGCTTGGAGTAAGCGTCGACGACCTTGCTGAACATTATCCTGTCTCTTTCCTGGAATCTCTGGTTAGCTATGTCGAGCTTCTGCATCTGCAGCTGTATGGATCTCACTGCTGCCTCGAGCCTTGGCTTCAACGGGCCTGGGGGTCGGACAGACTCCTTAACCCTAGTGCTAATGCCCGGGGTCTCCCTCCTCTCCCATCGGTTTGCGAAGTTGCTCACTTTCGGTCACCACTCTAAGGTTTGATACGAATATTTTATAAGACTCGTGTGACCAGATTATATTGTAACCGCAGTGTCTGTCTCTCCGGTGACAAAGTTTGGAGTTACAGGTAAAGCCGCTCGCCCAGTCCCTGACCAAGTTCGGTCTGACAGAGTACGAGTCGATGGTTTACCTGACCCTTGTGAGGAACGGCAGATCAACCATCAAGGAGATAGCGGCTAAGAGCATGGTGCCGAGGACAAAGATATACCCTGTCCTGAAAAACCTCGAGAAGCGGCGCCTTGTGACCCTCGTACCGGGCAAGACAATCACTGCCAAGGCCCTTCCGCCTGAAAATTCTCTGCTCAGCCCTATTAAAAATCTCGAGCAGGATCTCAAGACAATGAAGAAAACAATTACCGAACTCCGGAGGCTTCAGGAGAGCGCGCTGGCCGCGGATCAGCTCGAGAAGAAGGAGTACTGGGTAACTAGGTATGAGCCGGAGACCATCAAGAGGATTTATGAGATAATCACCAACGCATCCGAAGAGATGATCTTGGCACTGAACCATGAAGGTCTCGAAGTTATCTTCGGCAACTTCTTCGAAGCGCTTAACGAAGCCACCCGAAACGAGATCGAGGTCAAGATATTCATAAACTCGGCAAAGCAGGACTGCGAGATCCTTAGGAAGTTTTCTGACTTCTTCAAGATAAAGTACGTGCCTTTCTCCCCTAAAGTAAACCTCCTGCTGGCGGACGGGAAAGACCTCCTAATATTCAAGAAGACATCCTTGGTTGACAACAAGGGCTCCACTCTCATAGCCGAGTATTACAGCGGCGGGGGCATCTGCGACTACCTCAGGGAATACATGCGTGGGGTCGATTGGTCTGCCTCAAAGGACTTCCAGATCGTCTATCCTGCTATCGAGAATGACTGGTTGAAGGAAGACCTGCTTGCCGCCCCTCAGTTCAACCAGGCTTCTCCCTACTTCTACCTTTACCTTCTGGACGTGATGTCAACCAAGATAAACCAGAAGCTCAACCCGATGCTGGTTGATCTCGGCAGGAAGACGATCGAAGCGATGAAAAAGACTTCTTTGCCGGGCTTCTTGCCTTCCCTCCACCAGTCGCTGAAACTACTCAGCTCGCTCGTCTTGATCTACGAAGGGATAGAGTGGCGCTTCACATACGACGAGCCGCTCAACTTGATAACCTCAGAGGTTAGCGGAAACCTTTCGCCAGCTTTCAAGATAGCTGCCGACAGGGGTTTCCCAATACCTCCCATGATCTGGGGCTTCATATTCTATGGGCTGCTCGACATATTCGGATTTGACTGCGCAGTGATCGACTCCAGGTACAGCCCCGAGAGTTTCTGGGCGATACAGTACAGGCTCTCATCAAAGCCTTCCGAACGCCCGATGACAATTGACGACAAGCAGCTGGTTCAGAAGATAAATTAAATCGAATTAAATTGGTTTGATAAAAAGTGAGATCTTGTCTTTTGATATCATCACTCTTTAGTCGTGTAGGACCAAATCACAACGAGTATGACCGCGAATACCGCTCCAAAGAGCCCTGAAATGACCCACTCCGCCTGCAAAAGCATCGGCAGGACTTGGGCGAGCCAGGGCGATAGATTCTTTAGAAGATAATACCCGGCCACACCGATGAAGTATCCTATTACAGCGATCGCCAAAAGCACTCCAGTTCTACCCATCCAATCTCCTCCACGTGAATCCATCTCTATAATGTTGGGATATAAGCGTTGCTAATCCGAGAATATTGGATACTTCCACGGCACTGGATCTTGTTGGCATTGGGTTCGGCAAGCCTTATGCACAGCTTTTTATCCTATATGACCAATAATTCTATGTATCCGGGGATAATTATCATGTTGAATGTAGAAGCCGTCCGCAGGGATTTTCCTTTCATCAGGCCTGGTCGTGTTTACTTGGATTCCGCGTCCACAAGCCTGACGCCTGAGCCCGTCCTTGCAAGGATGCTCGAGTACTACCGGGATTACCGGGCCAACGTGGGGAGGGGGGTTTACGCAGCATCCAGGCATGCGACAGATGAGTTCGAGGCTGCAAGGGGGAAGCTTGCCAGGCTCATAAACGCGAAGCCAGGAGAGATAGTCTTCGTCAGAAACACCTCGGAGGCGATGAACCTTGTTGCATCCGGCTTGGGCCTCCGGCCGGGCGACAAGGTGGTAACGACCATCCAGGAGCACCACTCAAACTACATAGTCTGGCTCAGGGAAAAAGCAAGGAAGCGGATCGACCTCAGGGTAATCGGTGCAGACGCTTTTGGTGATTTGGACCTTTCAGGGATGCAGAGCGAGATAGAAAAAGGGGCAAAGCTCGTCTCAATGACGCATGTCTCGAATGTCCTCGGAGTGAGGAATCCTGTAGAGGAGGTTGGAAAAATTTGCAGGGAGAACGGGGCGCTTCTGCTTATTGACGGTGCCCAGTCCGTCCCGCACATGCGCATTGATGTGAAGAGGATCGGCTGCGACTTTCTTGCCTTTTCTGGGCACAAAATGTGCGGACCGACCGGGGCAGGGGCTCTTTACATCAGGGAGGACCTTCAGGGCGATCTCGAGCCACTGTGCATAGGCGGAGGATCGATTGAAGACGTAGGCGTGGACTACTATGCACTCAGGAGCGGCCCTTACAAATTTGAGGCTGGGACTCCTGCAATAGCTGAGGTAATCGGATTTGGGGCAGCCGCAGAATACCTGCTAGGCATCGGGATGGAAAACATTGAGGCGCATGAGGCGGATCTCACCAGAGAGATTTTGGAGGGCATAGAAGGGAACCGCATGCTAAAAGTCTACGGTTCCTTGGATCCGAGAAGGCGGAACGGGATCATTTCCTTCAATGTCGAAGGGATGGATCCACATGACGTGTCAATCGCCCTTGAAAGTGCCGCTGGGATAATGGTCCGATCTGGGCACCATTGTGCGCTCCCGCTCATGAAGGAAGCCCTGAAGATAGGGGGCGGGTCGGTCAGGGCATCCTTGTACCTCTATAACACAAAGTCCGAGGTCAGGACATTCGTTGAAGCTATCTCTAAGATCTCAGAATCCGCCGAAGGCAGTATCGCATGAAAAATATTTTGCCATTGTTGCCCACCGCAGTGATTTTTTTCAGTTAATAAAGATGATGCAGGATCCAGTGCCCTCCATGGGCGGTAGGCTTTCAGAGATCAGATTCGAAGACCGTCTTTGCACCGATCATAATCCTTTTAAGCGGAAAATATCCCTCAAATCATGAGGTCTGGAAAATGGGGGATTTAGTTTGCTAGGCAGCTTCCTTGCACAGCCGCCAAAGTTCTCGAAATTATAGCCTCAGATGGACCTGCAACTCAGAGCGACATACGGAATAAAACTTCCATCCCTCCCCGAACGTTGAAATATGCAATAAAGTCCCTCAGGGAAAGCGGAATGATAAAAGAGATTCCGGATTGGAAGGACATGCGCAAGAAGATCTACGTGGTGCAGCGGCATCAGGTGACGGCTTAGGAAAACCGTTAAATCTTTCCATTTTTTCCTTTTATCAGGAAATCTTCGGAGATCTTGATATTGAGGTACCGAGTGGCAGTTTTAGACTTCTCAGGCGATTATCTTTCCGCAGTCAGAGGCGCGCTCGACTCTTTGGGCTGGGCCCCAGAGGTAGGTTCAAGCTACCTGATCAAGCCTAATATGCTCAACTCAAAGACAGCAGACGAAGGGGTGACAACCGACCCTGGCATAGTTTCTGCATTGATAGGGCTTCTTAGGGAGAGCGGGTGCCGGGCTTGCGTTGGGGATTCGCCAGGGAACGCGTACCCCGGAAAGTCAAGGGCGGTCTTCGAGGGAACGGGCATGATGAAGGCTATTCTGGAGGCTGGAGGGGAATTCCTGGACTTTGAGGGGCAGCCTCCTGAGGTCATTCAAATAAAAGGCGAGCTTGTCGCCTCCATCCCCCTCTCGAAGCACGTTCTTGAGCACAGCATCATAAACGTCCCCAAGCTTAAGACGCATGTCCAGACTGTCATGACTGGCGCCGTGAAGAATTTGTCCTTCGGCTGCATACAGGGGGCTAGCAAGTCGAAGCTCCATACCATAGGCAATACGCCAGAAAAGATGGCGAAGGTTATTATAGATGTTTATTCGCACATCCGCGGAAGGGTGGACCTCAACCTCATGGATGCGATAGTCTGCATGGACGGGAACGGCCCGTCATTCGGCAGATCACGGCGCATTTCAAAAATACTTGCGAGCAGGGATGCGCTGGCGCTTGATATGGTCGCATTCAGGATGGCAGGCATCGATCCGCTTTGCGTGCCATATGTGATGGAGGGGGCGCGCCGCGGGGTAGGGCCTTCGAGTGAGGATGAGATCGATGTGGTTGGCGGTCCGCTTCCAAACTACGAATTCAAGATGCCCTCGACGTTCCTCCAGGGCCTCTCCCTGAGGCTTGGATCTGTGGTCAAGCGCTTGGTCCCCAGAATCCAATTCGAAAAAAAACGTTGCATAAAGTGCGGTGAATGCGCTGCGATCTGCCCCGAGGGGGCAATCGAGATGGCAGAGTACCCTGAGGTGGACGATTCGAAGTGCATCAAGTGCTACGCTTGCTACGAGGTCTGCGAATACAACGCAGTCAAGATTAAGCAGAAGGCATTGCCGCTGTAGCGCTTGCTGCCGGATCAAGGCTCAAACTGACGGATCAAGACTGCCCGTCTCTAGAGAAATGCCCCCCGCCTGTCCTTCAAAAGCCGTCTTGGGCACCTTCAGCGCCCACTTCGTTTGTTTCCTCGTGCCCGCCATCCTTTTGTTTCCTTGCAGGAATGTCCCTGAGCCAGATGGGCCGTCTTGGGGACTTGTCTAGCTCAAGCCTAAAAATGTCGAACCTGTTGTAATACCCAATGATGTCGTGAACCTGCTTGTGCTCTATGCTCCTTGACACGTCTATCTCCGCAGTGATTATCCCTTCCTTTCCGACAAGTGGATCGCATAGGTGCTCTCCTTGCGGGCCAAGTATCATGGTGGCCGCCCTTGGCGTCTTCTCAAGGATCTCTTTTACCTCTTCGTTTCCCATCGAAAGCACCTCAATTGAAATTTCGTCCAGAGCGCATGACACGACGATGTTGAAAACCTTCCCCTCGAAGGAATGGGCTGCTGACCTGATCCTGATAGCCTCTGTCAGGTCATAGTTATCCGAAGCGCCAGGGCGCTTGAACGGGAAAGCGGGCGGATAAGTCGCGATATGGATCTGCTCGCCCTGCGCTAGCATTGCATACCTCGCAAGCGGGTTTGTGTTTTCGCCGCAGATGAGCACCCCGATCCTACCGATTTCGGTCCTTGCGGGCTCTAGCCCTTCGGCATCTCCGTTGGCCCAGGTAAGCTTTTCGGCCCATGTGGGGACTAGCTTTCTCCTATGGTTTATTAGCCTTCCCGTCCTGTCAAATAGCAGGTTGGAGTTCCACATGGTGCCCATGCTGTAGGGGGCTTTCTCGGTGACGCCCACCGAGAGGAACACTTTGTTCTCCCTCGCGATTCCGGCGATCTTTTCGAATTGAGGGCTGGGGATCTCAAGGGCGTTGTCGAAGAGCCGCCGGAAGAAGATCTGCTGATCCATCGGCGGATAGACCATGTTCCAAAGGGGGAATGCCGGTACGAAGCTCTCCCCGAGTACTACGAGGTCTGCCCCCTTCCCTGCTGCCTCTGACACTAATCCTTCCATCTTCTCGATTGTGGCATCGCGGTTGAGAAATACAGGGGCTGCCTGAATTCCTGCAGCGCGGAGTTTAGGGTACGGGTCTCCAACCTGATCCAAAAATATCCCCAATAATATCTTATTGCCGACACATAAATAAAAATAGAAGTGTTAGTGGATATAGAATTTCTGGAATGTCTTCTCAAGATCAATTGACAATGGTGCGCCGCCTTTCTCCACTTGTTGGGCTGCCGGGGGTTCAACTGCATATTGCTTGTAGATTGATGCGAGCCTTTTTCCGAACGGATCTTTTCGCCTGTCGATAAGTATGGTGCCGAGGGCCTTCTTCTCGCCCGACTCTATTCCGATGATCCCCTGTGCCTTCTTGACGGCGTCCTCGTCGTCCTTCACAACAGGGTCCCAGTCCTTGAGGTAGTATGTGTTCTTTTCGACCCAGTCCATCGTGACTATGTTGTTCCATGTCGGGCAGGGCTGGATCACCTCGAGGATGCCTGCGCCGCTGTGAGCAATCCCTTGCTTCAGGCACGACTTCAGGTGCTCGATGTTGTATGCATAGCTCCTTGCCAAGAATGTATAACCGGACGCGATTCCGAGCAGGATTGGGTTCACAGCGCTGTTTATGTTGGGGAATGCAAGCGATTTCGTCTTTTTCCCCTGCTGCAGCGTAGGTGATGCCTGCCCTTTGGTGAGCCCGTAGACCCCGTTGTTGTGCACCACGACGAGTATCTCTGGGTTCCTCCTCCCCATTGCTATCAGGTGTCCCATTCCTATCCCGAGGAGGTCGCCGTCCCCTCCGTGGACGATCACCTTCAAATCAGGGTTTGAGGCTTTTATGCCGGTTGCGAAAGGTATTGCCCTGCCGTGGAGCGTGTGCACCCCTGGGGCTTTGACGAAGTGCGGGATCTTTCCGCTGCACCCTATCCCTGAGACGAGGACAATCTTTTCCCTGCTAATCCCCAGCTCAGAGAGCGCTCCTTTGAGTGCGGTGAAGATCCCGAAGTTACCGCAGCCTGGGCACCAGTCAGGCCAGACTCCGCTGTTCCAGTCCGTTGACATCTCACTCGCCTCCCGTGAGGACGACCCTCTCCTCGCCGCCCTTTATGCGAATGTAGGCGCTGACGACCTCGTCTTGCGTTATCAGCCTCCCGGTGTATTTCAAGATCCTGTTCTTGACCTTCAAGCCAGTCTTCCACCCGATAAGCTCTGCGAGCTGCCCTGTGTAGTTCGCCTCTAGACCTATTACCCTCTTAGCCTCCGAGACATATTTCGACACAAGGTCGGCAGGGAATGGCTCAATCATCCTTACCTGCAGGACCGCCAATTTGGAACCGGTGGCCTGCAGATCTGGGAGCGCATCCACTGCAGCACCCGTCGTCACGCCCCATGTGACCAGGAGGTCTTCAAAGCCATCATCACCAAACAGGGCTGCCTTGTCTTCATCCGGGGCTTCTTTAAGGATCTTTTCCATCTTCGACATCCTCTTTCCATACATTCTCCTCCTGTTCTCCGGATCCTCCGAGATGTGGCCTGACTCGTCGTGCTCGTCCCCTGTGTACCACATCATCTCTTCGCCAAGGAAGGCCCTTGGGGAGACGGGATCGCTGTCGAAAGCAAATCTCCTGTACTCCCAAGCCCCTTTCGCGATCCGCTTACCCCGGTCTATCCTCCTTAAGGCCGGGGGATTGATCGTGGTCACGCAGTTGGCTATACCCTTGTCGAGGAGGTGGATCACTGGGACTTGATACCTTTCAGCATAATTCATGCACTTCACGGCGTCGTCTAAGCTCTCCTCGTGGCTGCCCGATGCCAGTACGATCCTTTGAAACTCGCCGTGCCCGGAGTTGGTGGCGAAGAGAAGATCCGACTGGCTATGCCGGGTTGGCAGACCCGTCGACGGCCCTCCCCTCTGGTAGTATGTGATCACCACCGGGACCTCATTGATCCCTGCCCACCCTATCCCCTCTACCATCAGTGAGAAGCCTGGTCCGCTTGTGCATGTCGCAGCCCTGGCGCCAGTCAGAGCCCCCCCTATTGCCATGCAGATCGCAGCGATCTCATCCTCGGCCTGTACTACAATCGGCGATCCTACTATCTTGCCTTCTGGACCCAATAGGCTGGAGTGCTGCTCGATTACGAACGACTCATCCGCGGCAGGTGTTATGGGGTAGTATGTCTGCATCCTCAGCCCGCCAATCAGCTTGCCTATAGCAACGGCGTCGTTCCCGGCGACAAGCATCCTCTTGCCTAGGGCAGGTCCCTTTCCAACCATGCTTTTTGTGGCTATCCCTTTGGTTCTAGAGAGCTCGTCGAAGCCATCGCTGACCGCGACCGCAACCGCCCTGTTCAATTCTCTCGCCTCCGCTTTTTCCATAAAGAGCGAATCAATCGCCTCGAGTACCGTGTCTAGAGGCATCCCGGCGCCCCGCAGGAGCACGGTTGCAATCGCAGTATTCATAGCCCTCTCTATCATTGGGGAAGCCAGTTTGGTCTTCTCTGCGATAATCTCCGAGAATGGGAATGGAAGGGCAGTTCTCCCATTTCTCTCAATCCATTCGTCCAGCTCCTTGACCGTGTTGCCTATGTTCTCCCCCTCCAATTCTGCTTTCAGCCTCTCAAGCCTCTCCTTTTCCATAGGGGGCAGCTTCGTGAGTGGTTTGTCGAGCAGGGAGGTGTCGTGGATGAGTATGCCTCCAGGTCCCAGATCCTTATAGTGCGTTGCAATGGTTTCGACGTCAAGGGCCCCGACAAAGTCCACGGGATATTTTATGCTCCTGATCCGTCTGTACGATGCCCTTATGTGCGAGTAGCTGTGCTTACCCTTTATGTTCGAGTGGTATTCCCGGTCGGCGAAAACCTCGAGACCGTGCATTGCAAGGGCTCTCACCGCAAGCATGCCTGCGGTCTCGATGCCTCCTCCCTGAGGCCCTCCGATTATCAGGTTAAGGTCCATGTTGATTTCAGTCCCCCGTGCTCGTGTATTCGTGGGCATCCGAGTCGACCCTGGCCCTGCAGAAGAAGTTGTGCCCCCTGTGGAGATCTCTCTCCGAGGCATGGAAAGTGACCCTGCAGTCCCTGCACCAGCAGAATTCAGTCTCCGATTTCTCCTCAAACATCTCGCAGGAAGGCTTGTTTTCTGGATGTATGCCGGTCTTCTTTTCGCACTCGCCTAGATTGTCAAAGAAGTAGTCCGGTCTCCACCATTTGCATCCCTTGCAGCTCCCCATAAAACCACAGAGATACTTGCTCCTCAAAGGTTTTTAATGTTTCGAGCGCCATTCGTCCTGAAAATAGCCGAAAATATTTAAACATTTAAAATGATCGCTTCTTTAGTGGGCACGTTGAGAGAGACCAAAGATGGGCTAATCCTGGAAATTCTTGTGAAGCCCAATTCAAAAAGAGACTCGATCTCGTTAGAAGGGGATCTTTTGGTGGTGGAGACTAAGGAGAGAGCAGAGCAGGGGAGGGCAAATCTGTCTGTCTTAAAGCAACTCTCTAAGTCTCTCGGAATCAGCTCTTCCTCAATCGTAATTTTAAGGGGGAGGTTTGATCGGAGCAAATCCGTTTTAATAAGAGGTGCTGGGAGAGATCTTTTTGAAAGCCTCAAGGCAAAAATAGGGAAAAGCCTCCAGGATAACCTTAAATAATAATAGAAATTATCAATCAGTGATTGGTATGGGTCTTGCAAAGTATGTCATAAGACGACTACTATACATGATACCTCTAATTCTTGGGATATCGATTGTAGTCTTCCTCGTGATGTACGCGGCGGGTGACCCGATACAAATAGCTACGGCAGGGAACCCCAGCATCACTGAGGCCCAAAGGCAGTTCTTGAGGGAGTATTACGGATTGAACGACCCCATACCCGTTCAATATTTGCGTTGGCTTGATCACTTCCTTCATTTTGACTTCGGGAAGTCCCTTTACGGCGGCAAGCCTGTGAATGAGATAATATCGATCTACTTCTGGGAGACGCTAAAGCTCCAGCTTGTCTCGATACTGCTTGCATTCGTAATATCTATACCTATCGGGGTTTACTCTGCAGTCAAGCAGAGATCCTGGTTCGATTACCTCTTCTCAGGCATATCGATAGCAGGCGTGTCATTCCCAGTCTTCTTCCTAGGCATCATATTCATTCTGGTATTCTCGTACCAACTCGGTTGGCTGCCTTCTGCAGGCGCTCATGGTGCACCCCAGCTTTGGCCTGTATTCGGGATCCAGCACCCGTTACTGGACGAGCTGGCACATCTTGCGATGCCCGCCACTGTTTTGACCTTGGCTGGTCTTGCGTACAACACGCGCCTTCTCAGGGCAGGGATGCTCGAGGTGCTTAGGCAGGACTACATACTGGCAGCAAGGGCGAGCGGCATACCCGAGCGGAAGATCCTCCTGAAGTATGCGCTAAAGAATGCAATCATGCCGCTGATAACCTTGCTGGGCATGTCCATCGGCTTTGCCATCGCTGGCGCCCCTGCAACTGAAACGGTATTCAGCTGGCCGGGGCTTGGTCGTGCCTACGTCACTGCAGCCTCGAGGCTTGACTTTCCCCTGATCATGGGGATCACCATGATCATCACGATAATGATCCTTGTGGCTAACCTGATAACCGATATCTCGTACGCCGCGATAGATCCGCGGATATCAATAGATTAGGTGAAAGATATGATGAGTCTAGCTTTCAGGAATAGGGGCATTCGCAGAGACCGGGAAAGGCGCTCGGCAAGCCAGTGGGCTGTCGCCTGGCGCAGGTTCAAGAAGCACAAATCTGGCCTATTGGGGCTTGGAATGGTTGCCGCTCTTATCCTGGTCGCAATTTTCCACTCTTTAATAGCCCCCTACCCTGCGAGGCCGGATCCTGATGCTTTCCTGCCCCTTTATGAGGGGGAGGCTGGGCAGCCCCCTTCTTGGAAGCATCCCTTTGGCACAACCATAATGGGGAATGACGTGTTTAGCGAAGTGGTCCACGGGACAATATACACTCTGTACGTCGCAATAGGGACCACGCTGATAGCGATGTTGATCACCGTGGTGGTCGGTATCTCCTCCGGGTACTTGGGGGGCAAAGCCGATGATTTGCTGATGCGCATAACCGAGGTGTTCCTTGTCTTCCCGTCGCTGCTCCTTATACTTGTCTTTGCCAGGATTTACCAACTGATAAACCCTGAGCCGTTCTGGAACATTTTGGGGATATCTATACCGGTAAACCTGACGATGATCGTGGTGATTGTTGCAGCATTTGCATGGGCAGGGAATGCTAGGGTCATTAGGGGCGAAGTTCTGGCCCTGAAGGAAAAGGAGTTTATCCAGGCTGCGAAGAGCTTGGGTGCGAATTCAAGGTGGATAATGCTCAGGCACATCTTCCCCAACATCTTGCCCCAAGCCATTGTGATTGCGACGCTCACGATGGCTTCTGCGGTATTGGTCGAGGCTGTCGTGTCCTTTTTGGGGTTCGGGGATCCAAACACCGTCACTTGGGGAAGGATGATGGAGGAGAACTTCCAGAATATGAGCACGACTTGGTGGGCCGAAGTCTTCCCAGGGCTTGCGGTCTTTTTCACCGTGCTCGCATTCAACATGATGGGCGATGGAATATCTGATGCATTGAACCCGCGGCTGAGGGAGTAGCCATGGATCTTTTGCAGGTTAATGATCTAAAAACATACTTTTTCACAGAAGCAGGGGTGGTGAAGGCAGTCGACGGCATCACTTTCAATGTAGAAAAGGGGTGCACAGTCGGGCTAGTCGGCGAGAGCGGTAGCGGCAAATCAGTGACTGCCCAGTCGGTTCTGCGGATAGTCCCTAGACCAGGAAAGATCATTGGAGGAAAGATATTTTTCAACGGCGAGGACATCCTTTCAAAGAAGGAGGATGAGATGCGCTCTTACCGCGGGAAAAAAATTAGCCTTATATTCCAAGATCCAACAAGCTCCTTGAATCCCGTATTCACGATAGGTTCGCAACTAACTGAAATAGTGATGCAGCACAAGGGCGTTAAGAAGAGCGACGCTGCCGAGGAAGTAATCAAGGCGCTCAGCCTGGTCCGCCTCCCCGATCCTGAAGACGTCTTGAATCGCTACCCGCACCAGTTCAGCGGGGGGATGAAGCAGAGGATCTGCATCGCCAGGGCGCTTCTGCTCAACCCAGAACTGCTGTTCGCGGATGAGCCAACCACCAATCTCGACGTCACGATACAGGCGCAGATAATCAACCTGCTTATGGAGCTCCAAAAGAATATCGGCCTAACACTTGTGATGATAACCCATGACATGGGGATTGTTACGCAGATGTGCAAGTGCGTCGTGGTGCTTTATGCCGGAAACGTTATGGAGATCGGAAGCATCGAGCAGATCTTCCAGATGCCGCACCCCTACACCGAGGCGCTGCTCAAGGCCGTGCCGAGGCTAGACCAGACAAGGAAGCTGGTTTCCATCCCTGGGAACATTCCGAACCTGATCAACCCCCCATCCGGCTGCAGGTTCCACCCGCGCTGCCAGTACGCAATTGACAGGTGCAAGGATGAGGTCCCGCCGCTTGTCGACGTCGGGGACGGCCATATGATATCGTGCCACCGCTGGCGCGAGCTTAATGGAGGCTAGCACAATGGAAACGCTGCTGGAAGTTAAGGATCTCGTGAAGTACTTCCCTGTTTACTCCCGCGGGATATTCATGAAGAAAGTAGTTGGCAACGTGCATGCAGTAGACCACATAAGCTTCGAGGTTCGCAAGGGCGAGACCGTCGGGCTAGTCGGAGAGAGCGGTTGCGGAAAGACGACTACTGGCAAGCTAATCCTGAACCTAGAGAAGGCGACCTCGGGAGAGGTCAAATTCGAAGGTATTGATGTACTGAAGACGTTCGCAAAAGGGAGCGGTGAGGAAAAGTCTCGCCTCAGAAGATCGATGCAGATGGTGTTCCAGAACCCCTATGCCTCTCTGGATCCTAGGATGACGATATACGACATCATCAGCGAGCCATTCAAGATACACCGCCACATACCCACAGAGGAATGGGAGGACAGGGTCTACAAGCTGCTCTCTATGGTCGGTCTGGAGCCGTA
>JAULTB010000021.1:0-19771 GCA_038801655.1 Candidatus Methanosuratincola thermotaenarum
CCCACCGCTGGGATGGCTTCATGTGCTTCGCCATCATCCTGCCGCATCTGGAGCATCTCTTGTTCTTGGGCTTAACGGTACCAGCAGCGTAATCGACTTCATAGAGCTCATGTGCCTTTACCAAATCAGTCACCCCTTTATGATGAAGCACTCGCGGGAGCCGAGGCTTGTTTCCTCTCCTCTCTGGACAGGTTCCTCATCTGAATGTGCTTAGGTTCGATGGCTTTCCCCCTGGTAGCATCGTCGTAGACATGGGCAGTGCAAGTGCAGACCTGAGAGCCATACGAGGAGAGCACATTCCGTATGTAGACGTTCTCGACCGGGACCTTAAGCGCCGATGCCAAGGCTTTCCTGAGCAGATCCCTCCTTGGCGAGGCCTTGGAGGCCACTTCTAGCTTGAGTTCGCGGCGTTCCATGAGCTTGTTGACCCGCTCTTCGACGATCGATATTTGGTATGCAGCATCCTGAGAGGACATCTTACCACAACCATTTCGAATTAAAAAAACAGAGCTCCTTTTTTAGCTTTCCTATTTTCATGGTCGAAAAAGGGGGTCCCAATTTGTAAATTTCGCACCCGGACATCTCCGACATTAAATAAAGTTTCAATATTTGCTGGAGTTGCTAAAGGAAGGTTAAATAAAAGAAGAATTAATAAGTAAGCTCTATCATGCATATTAGAAAAAATTAGGAGGCTTTAAGGATGGCAAAGAAAACACCATATGACATGGCAGTCGAACAGCTAGAGAAGTGCGCCAAAATAATAGATCTGGACCCCAATGCCTTGGAGATCCTCAGGTACCCTAATAGAGTCTTGTCGGTCTACATACCTGTAAGGATGGACAACGGCAAGATCAAGGTCTTCAAGGGATACAGGTCCCAGCACAACAACGCACTCGGTCCTTACAAAGGAGGGATCAGGTACCACCCGGACGTGACCATCGAGGAGGTGATGGCACTCTCGATGTGGATGACCTGGAAGTGCAGCGTTGCTGGCATACCTCTCGGGGGCGGAAAGGGAGGCATAGTCTGCAACCCCAAGGAGATGAGTGTGGGAGAGATCGAGAGGCTTTCGAGGGGATACTTCGCTGCAATCAGCAGAATTGTCGGGGACAAGGAGGACATACCTGCGCCTGACGTCAACACATCGGGCAGGGAGATGGCCTGGTTCATGGACGAGTACAGCAAGTACAGCGGCTACAACGTCCCCGGAGTCGTCACCGGCAAACCATTGGACATAGGAGGTTCCGAAGGGAGGACTGAGGCGACTGGAAGGGGCCTCTGGGTCACTGTCTGCGAGGCTGCAAAGAAGAAGGGCATAAGCCTGAAGAATGCGACGGCCGCCGTTCAGGGCTTCGGCAACGTTGGGCTTTACTCCGCACTATTCCTGAGCTCGAGCGGCACCAAGATTGTAGCAGTCAGCGACTCTAAGGGAGGGATATACAACAAGGACGGGTTGAACGTCAATGCAGTTGCCGATTTCAAGGCCAAGACTGGCAGCGTGGCCAACTTCCCAGGCGCAAAGAGCATAACCAATGAGGAGCTGCTCGAGGCGGCCTGCGACATACTCATCCCAGCTGCGCTAGAGAACCAGATCAACGCCTCTAATGCGGACAAGATTAACGCCAAGCTGGTCGCAGAAGGCGCGAATGGTCCCATAGCCCCTGAGGCAGACGAGATACTGTTCCAGAAGGGGATAATGGTAATACCAGATATCCTGGCTAACGCAGGAGGGGTCAGCACATCCTACTTCGAATGGGTGCAGAACCTACAGAACTATTACTGGACGCTGGAAGAGGTAAGGACCAAGCTGGACGCCCTCATGGTGAAGGCATTCAACAACGTCTACGAGAAAGCCAACAAGCACAAGATAGACATGAGGATGGGCGCCTACGCCTGTGCGGTAGACAGGGTCGTTAGGGCGATGAAGCTGAGGGGATGGATTTAAGACAGGATCGGTCGTCCCGATCAATCTACCCTCTCAAATCGGTCGAGTACCGATTTTACCCTTTTTTTTGTCTCTTCGTCTGCCTCTACAAGCATCATCCCACGGTCAGGAATCCCATAAACCACAACCGATCCTACCGGCGAGAGTAAAATCGCAGGGATGGAGAGTAGATCCTCTTCGCCTTCTACGCATATCGCAATCCGCCCCTTTGACCCCAAGGCTACCTTGATCGCAGAAACTGCCTCGTCAGTTATCGTACCTGGAGGGTTCCTCACTGTGCAGGAAGGGGGCAGGTCGATATCCCGGAAGCCGGAGCGCTTGGTCCTCCTGTCATAGACCGCAATATCCGGGACGAATCCACGATCAATTAGGGACTTCAAGGTGAAGTCGCCAACGACGATTACTTTTGGGGGGCGCTTGCTCATGAAGCGCTCAATCGCCCTTGCCGCATTCTCTCCTGGAGATCCGGCAAGCAGAATGCCATACTCTTTAGCGAGCTCTTGTCTAAGACTTTCCGGGAGCTTCAGATAACCCAAAGCTCACCGCACCCTTATCGCATATCTCCCTTCCCTTTTAGCCCCGATGACCTCGGCCAGTCTTGAACCGGCATCCATGATTATCACAAGCCCGCTCCATTCGTCAGAGAGGTCTGCGCTGCCGCATATAGGGCACTTCTTCTCCTCACCAGAAACGATAAACTTGCACTTCCTGCAAGCCAATTGCTTTGACGAAGGGTTCGCTTTGCTCATTGCAATCACTTCTTTTGATCTTCAGCCGGCTTTGGCGGCTCTCCCCTTGCCTTTCGCAGGTCCTCCTCGATCCAAGCCAACGCCCCCAAGTAGGGCTGCCGCATCGTCATGCCGATCTTGCTGCTCCTTGATGCCCCGCTGCCCAGGCTGACAGTGATGATCCTGCACCTTACGCTCACCCCCTTCTCAATCACGCGGTGTGTCTCCTTTCCTATGAGGGCGCCCCTCTTCTCGTCGTATGTTATGAAGTCGTCCATAAGCTGTGAGACATGGACAAGGCCGTCCATCGGGCCCATCCTCACGAAAACGCCGAAGTCTGTAACCTCGACTACCTCGCCCTCCACAACCTCCTGAATTATCGGCGAGTATACAAGGAGATCGAAGGACGCGCGGTGGAATATTGCCCCATCGCCGGGGAGAATCTTGCCCACATTCGAAACATTCACGTTGAGCACCGCAAGCACTGCGCCGAACTCGCGCATCACGACCCCTTCATATGTCGAGCGCAGAACCTCAGAAGCGACCTGCTCGAGCGGCTGCCCAAACTTTTCGGGCGGGATCCGGACGACATCGTTGATATGAAGAAGCTTGTACACTGCAATCACCTTAAAACCATGATTATGGTAAAGGCTATCCAAAGACATATAAAAACTTGCTGTAAAGTGGAAACAGTTTTTCACATGACCTACTTTTAGGGGCTCAATCAGCCCGCAGCTCACCCACTTGGGTCGATGATCATACGGCCCTTCAGGAGTAGGACTCGCACTCCCTCTGACGACAGGCGCCTCCGCAGCGCAGCGTCTGCAGTTGCGACTGCGCATCCCATCTCCTTCGCCAGCCGAAGTATCTTCTCGTCGACATCGGCTCCTTCCAAATCAGATCGAATGATCTCGAAGTGCTTGGCAATCTGGAGCGCAAGCCTGGCAAACTTCCCCCGCTTGTCAAAGCTCCTCCCGATGGAGATGAGCTCATCGAGAACGAATGAGGGGACAGCAACCCTGGAAAAACCCACCCTCCTCATCTCGGATTCAAGATTGAAGGGCTTTGATGCAGAATAGATGAGAATGTTTGTGTCCAAGATAACTAAGCCCTTGTTATCACTGGACGAAACCATATCCTATCAGCCGCCAACGGTTCGCCAGCATCCGGCTGATCGCGACCCGCGCACCTTCCTCCACGCACACTGGGCGCTTGAGGACGAGCTGCGCATCATCCTTATAGGCTGCACTGACGAGCCCTACAGTCACTGAAGACCCAACCACCAGCATCAGGCTCTCCCTTGCCTTCAGGTGCTCCACCTTCTGCATCTCCTTTGTGCCCACCACCCTCTCCAGCAGGTTGACCTTGAGCTTGAGCTCAGTCCTGGTGGGGGGGAGGGTTCCGGGTTTCCCGACGACGCTCCCTACCAAGTTGTCAGCCTTCGTGAGTGCCGGGTCGAGGTACGTTCCCAGGCCGACGAGGCCCCCCGGCCCTACCTCTTCGACTGCCGTGCTCCCGGACATAAGACTTGAAATCCTCGTGAACAGCGGCTCGTAGGTGACCTTTCCACTCTGCTCGATCTTTATCCCCGGCCTTATCTCGATCTCGTCGCCAACCCTGAACTTGCCCTGTATTAGGGATCCCCCGAGCACTCCACCATGGAGAGAAGCCGGCGGGGTTCCGGGCTTGTTTATGTCGAAAGACCTGGCCACGTACATCCTGGGGGGCTTCGACGGGTCCCGCTTTGGGGTCGGGATCGCCTCTTCGAGGACCTTTATCAGGTAGTCTATGTTTGCCCCGTGGAGGGCAGATATTGGGACAATCGGCGCCCCCTCTGCTACCGTTCCCTTGACGAAGTCAAGGATCTGGTTGTAATTCTTCAGGACCGTCTCGCGATCAACTGCGTCAATCTTATTCTGGACAATGACTATGTTCTTCACGCCTATGATCTCGAGCGCCACGAGGTGCTCCCTTGTCTGGGGCTGCGGGCAGTCCTCAGCAGCAGAGATTATCAGCATTGCGCCGTCCATCAAAGCCGATCCGGATAGCATCGTAGCCATGAGGCTTTCGTGACCGGGGGCATCGACGAAGGAAACTTTACGGAGGACCTCGGTCTTTACTTTGTGGACAGGGCAGATCTCTGAAACAGTGTAAGCCTCGGGATCGGGGCACATGGGACACTTCCTGAAGACGGCGTCTGCGTAGCCCAGCTTGATAGTTATGCCCCTCTTCAGCTCTTCGCTGTGGTGTGCAGCCCAGACCCCGCTGAGGGCAGAGACTACTGTAGTCTTCCCGTGATCGACGTGCCCCGTGAGGCCAATGTTGCACTCGGGCTGCGCACTCTCTTTACTCACTCTTCTTCCCTGCTTCCTCTTTCTTCAAAATCACTGCATTGATCTGGACAATGTCTTCAGTGATCATATTCCCCCTGACTAGCTTCCTTTTCCTCTCGCCGTCTTCGCGCGGCTTGAAGCCAGGAGGGGAAGAGAGCAGGAGTTTCCGCTTGGAGCCGCCCGGGAAGTCGCTGCGCATCGGTATCCCGCTCCGGTCCGTACCTCCAAGTATCTTGAGCTCCACACCTGGGAGACCGAATGGATCGCCATTCAAGGTGTCTCCGATCTTCAGGCCTACAAGAGCCTGTGAATGGGGATCGGAGACCGCAACTGTCTTCGATGTCCCATCGGACGGGTCTGAAACCACAAGTTTGAACTCTACCAATATGCATCACCGAGATAATGACTGTTGATCACAGTTCGAAGTGTAAGATAGTTTATATCCCTTTCGCAGCCTTGGGCCGGCTGGCTCAAACGCAGGCATTTTTAGAATTCCGATGACTTCCATTTTATCTTCATTAACTTGTCGATTATCGCCAGCTCGTCTTCGCCCAGTCGGTCCTTGTACTTCTCCCTGAGTATGTAGAGGTCGTTGTCTGGGATCGAGACCAGCAGGCTCTCGCCTTCCTGCACTTGCCTCCCGACCATGAAGTCGCCCTTCATCGAGATTGCAATCTTGTCGCCGCGCTTTGCTTCCTGCAGATTCTTTCCGCTGTCCTGTATCTGCATTATCGAGCCGAGTGTCTCGCCATTCTCCTTCATTAGCCGGTAGCCTGGCTTTATCCTCCCGCCGAGCACTTCGACGCCGAATATTGGTGGCGAGCTCTTCCTGAAGACGCAACCAGGGAGTATCCTGACCTCCCCCGGCATTGTAAGGCTACTGAACTCCTTTGTAGCAATCTCCTCGATCAGCTTAGCCGACCAGGACTTGAAGTCCTCGACGATATGGTAGATCACGTTGCTTGTGAATATCGGGATCCCCCTTTCCTTTGCCTCGGCTTCGGCCTCAGGCGTGACCTTGACGTTGAAGCCGACGATCGCCGCATACTCTGGCTTGGTCCTCTTGACTATCGTGGCCTCGATGAGATCCCGCTTCGATACAGGGCCTATGTCAGAGACCCTAACCGGCACGTGCTGGGTCCTGAGGAAGTTGACGAGGGCTTCCAGGGATCCTAGTGTATCAGCCTTAACGACAACACCATGGGAATCTGTGGAGAACCGGACCTCAGACATCTCCTCGCGGATCCTCCTGAGCGCAGACTCTAGCTCCTCATCGGAGTTGGCCACGACCAGCGGGGCGCCCGCAACAGCACCCTCTAGCCCTGGCGCAACTATCTTGACGCCGACTGCGGCGACAACTTTGTCGACTGATTGGAACTTGTCCTCAGGATCCCTGATCTCATTCATTGGCCTAGGCAGCAGCAGGGCCCTCACTTTTGTCACGATTGGCTCGTTGAACCCCCCGACGACTATCCGGTCTCCGCGCTCGAGCATACCGTCGTAGAGGATGACGTCTATGGTATGACCTATCCCTAGGTCCTCCTTCGCCTCCAAGATTACGCCCTTGCCTTGCCCTAGCGAAACATCAAGCCGCTTGAGGAGGTACTGCTGAACCAAGCCGCACAGGAGGGCAAGGAGCTCAGGTATACCCTCCCCGGTGACTGCGCTTGTCGGGACGATGGCGACGGACTTTGTGAAGTCGCGGATCCGGTCTAGGCGGTCGGATGCGAATCCATACCTAGCCAGGTCGCCAATGATCCTGTAAATCAGTTCGTCCACCTTCTCCTGGACTGCTTTTGTCTGTGCCTTGTAGGACTCAAAGAAAGGCTTTTCAGGGAAGGGCCTCCACCCCGGCACCTTGTCAACTTTATTGGCAGCAACAATGAAAGGGGTCTTCCTGGAGCGTAGGATCTCTATGCACTCCTCAGTCTGCTTCTCAGAGCCCTCCAGTATATCGATGACGAGGATAGCGATGTCAGAGACCGACCCGCCCCTGACCCTTAGGTTGGTGAAGACCTCGTGGCCTGGCGTATCGATAACTAGGATCCCGGGTATCGTGACCTTCATCTGGAAACCCTTGACTACTGGTGAGCAGTAACGCTCGATTACATCGATTGGCAAGAACGAGGCGCCGATGTGCTGGGTTTACCACCACGGCAAAGCAGCCGTGGTCATGGCCCCAACCTCGCGCGCCATCACCGCGCTCCCCCTTATCTTGTCAAGGAGCAGCGTCTTGCCTACATCGACATGCCCCAATACAGTGACGATAGGCTGTCGAATTGGCATCAAATGCACCCCTAAATGGCTTCTCAAAGGTAGAGAAGACCAGCTCACTCATAAATGATGCGGAGAATTGCCAAAGCGGCTGCCAAAAGACAAAAAAGAAAATCGGGATATGAGTGCTTTAGAAGCGGATCAGGCTACCCATTTTGCGTCCAGCCGCTCATACGCCAGGATGTCGGCATCGCCGAAGAAGATCGCAAGCTCCTTCTGCGCATTCTCTGCTGAATCGGAGGCATGTATCACATTCATGCTCTTAGAGCAGGAGAAGTCGCCCCTGACAGTGCCCGGGGAAGCCTCCTTTGCATCGGTCGATCCTATGAGCCTGCGCATGACGGAGACCGCGCTCTCCCCCTCTATCGCCATCACCACGACCGGCGCTGATCTTATGAAGGACACGAGCTCCCCGTAGAATGGCTTTTCCCTGTGGACTGCATAAAGCCGCGACGCTTGATCTTCCGAGACCCTGATCATCCTCATGCCCACTATCTTGAGGCCCTTCTTCTCTATCCTGGATATGATCTCGCCGACTATGCCCCTCAGCACCGCGTCTGGCTTTATCATCGAAAAGGTGCGCTCTATCATCTGCCTACACCTTTGAGGATGCCCACTTGAGATACCTGGGAACCCTCTTCAGCTCGAGCATGTTCTTGCGGCACTTGCTGGAGCAGAATCTGAGTATTGTGCCGTCATTCTTGACGTACATGAGCCCGGTCCCAGCAGGGATCTCGTGGCTGCAGAATGAACATTTCTGGATCCTTACCATATGGCATCAGCCCAATCGAATCATCTTGGCATCAGTTTCTTGGCCTCGCGCTCGGTCTCCCTGAGCATCAGGATGTCCCCAATTCGCACAGGACCCTTTACGTTCCTAGTGATGATCCGCCCCTTGTCCTTCCCTTCTAGGACGCGGACGCGGACCTGAATCACTTCACCAGTGACGCCAGTCCTGCCAACGATCTGGATCACTTCGGCAGGAGATACGTCACCCATCTCTCGGCTCATCGGGAATCACCAGGAATTCAAGCTTCCTCTTTGGGGGCCTCTGCAGGTTCTTCCTGTGCCTTCTTTGCTGCCTTCTTCTTTGGCTTCTCTTTCTTCGGGGCCTCTTCCTTCTTAGGCTCAGCCGCTGGTTCCTCTGCCTTCTTGGGCACTGGCTTAGGTTCCTCAGCCTTTTCTTCAGCGGTTCCCTTTAGCCTCAGCGAAGAGATCTTTGAGATCACTTCATCAACCAGAGGCTTGCCCTTGCCTGGCTCAACTATCGCGATGGCAGCAGACGGGACATCTATTCCTGCAGCTGTGCCGAGCTTCACCTTGGAGTCTACATAGACATATGATATCTTCTTCTCTTCGGCCAGCAGCGGGAGGTGTGCTACTATCTCAGGCGGGTCAACATCCTGAGCTATGACCAACAGCTTCGCTATCCCTCTTTCGACCGCCTTGGTCGACTCATTTGCGCCTTTCCTGAGTTTCCCGTCTTCTTTTGCCAATTTTACAGCTTCATAAGCGCGCTCCATTATCTCTGGAGGCACGTCAAACCTTACAAATATTGGTTTCTTGGACATATCCTTTACCTCGGATGTCTTCATCGCTTGTTTCAATTAGACAAAAGGGAGGGTATTTATGAGCTTTGTGGTAATCAGCCGGATCAATTATGCGTAAAGTACCCTATCAGGGCACCGTTAGAGCTGCAGACCCTCACGAATCCATACCTGTAGAACTGGAAGACCTGGGGGAGGACTTCGCTCAACACTCCGGAGTCGACAAGACCTGATTCCTTTGAGGCATCAGGCCTGACTATGCTAATTGGAACTCCGGCACCCTCAGGCAGCCACTGTATGATCGGTGCCCCTAGCGATCTGGCTTCGGCTACTCCCTCGCTATGTAACCTGCAGAACCCATCAGAGGTGACCTCGATGTTGAAGAGGTTCATCAGGCGCAAATACCGGCTCCTTTTTGCACCCATCAGATCTGAGGAGGGCACAACTATCCTGGATGTTGGACCTATCTTGAAGTGCCTTGAGCCCCACTCAGGATGGTCCGGATGCAACGGTATGCTGACCTCGAATTCTCTATCTATCCCTTCGACAAGGATTGCCTTCGGATCTGCGACAAATACATAACGCTTTGACACCGGGTCTAGGAGCTTGCGGTTTATAGATGAGAGGTTCTCCCAGCTGATCGTTGCCTCGGACGGCCTGACCCCGACCTCCAAGATGAGGCGCCGTATGGTCTCGGGCAGAAAGCCGCGCCTACGCAGGGCCGAGATCGTTCCGAGGCGGGGATCGTCCCAGCTTTCGTAGATCCCTGACTCTATCCCGGCCCTTATCTTGGACTTGCTCAGGACTGTGCCCTCGATCTTAAGCCGCCCGTAGTGGATTGCTTCGGGATACTCCCATCCGAAGTAGTCGTACATGAACTTCTGGCGAGCCATGTTGACCTCATGCTCCTTGCCCCTTAGGATGTGGGTTATGCCCAGGAGGTGATCGTCTATCCCAGAGGCAAAGTTGTAGAGAGGCCAGACCCGGTACCTCGTCCCGATCCTCGGGTGCGGCTTCGTGTCTATGCGCATTGCGGGCCAGTCCCTAATCGCAGGGTTTGGGTGGTCAAGGATGGTCTTGACCCGCATTACTGCGCCGCCCCTCTTTATGCTCCCGTCAAGCATGCCCCTCCACCTGGACAACTGCTCTTCGACCGGCAGATCCCTGCATGGGCATGGCTTCCTCTGGGACAAGAATTCCCTGAACCTCTCAGCTGGGCATGTGCAAACATAGGCCCCGCCTATGCTCAGCAGCCTCTCGGCGTATTCGTAGTATATCTGGAGGCGGTCGGACTGGATGACCTCGTTGTCCCACCGGACCCCCAGCCATCGCAAGTCCTCCTTGATAGCCTCGTATGCCTCTGGCTGGGGTGGCTTGATTGAAGGGGAGGTATCCTCGAACCTCAGCGTGAAGGAACCGTTGTATATCTTTGCGTATTCGTCGCTTAGGATGGCTGCGCGGCTGTTTCCCAAGTGTATGACTGAGTCTGGGTTAGGCGCAAACCTGACGTGGATCCTCGGGTATCTTTCAACGTTTGGAAGCGGGGGGAGCGGGTGCTGCTGAGGCTTCGGCTTCGCTTTCTCTGCAGAAAGCCCGGCTGATTCGGCCAGCGCCATTTGGGCTTCTGGGGACATGGCGTTGATCTCAGCCGAAACCTCCTCAGCCAAGCGGAAGATCTCGGCGGCCCTCGATTTGAGTGCAGGCTCCTCTGCAAAGGCTTTTCCTGCTACTGCTTTTGGATTTGCCTTTCCGCCGTACTTGAGAGCGTTGAGTAGGGCATGGTTGCGGAGCAGCTTCCTGATCCGGTCATCATCGGGCGGTTGGCTCAACGGGATCACCACTTGTATGAGAGAGACAATTATGCAAGGGAACACTTATCTTTTTGTTGTACTTTCAGCTGCGCCTCACTTCTTCCGCATTACTGAATATTCAACGAGCTGAGTCAATGACTTCTTTGGCTCTGAGTCTGGCAGTGCGGAAATGGCCTTCTTTGCCTCTTCGACATACCCCAAGGCTTTCCTGCGGACATAGTCCAAAACGCCATCCTCCTCAAGCGAGGAAATCAGGGTGGAAAGTTGTGCTTGGGTCGCATTCTTGCTCCCGAGGAGGGACTTTAGCATCTCCCTAGACGGGGTCTGCATCCCCCTGATCACGATCAGCGTCTTTTTGCCCTCTCTAAGATCATTCCCCACCGGCTTGCCAAGGGCTTCCTCGTTCGAAGTGATCCCAAGGTAGTCGTCGAATATCTGGAAAGCCATGCCGAGGTTCCAGCCGTATGCCCCGAGTTTCTCGATGCTATCCTCGCTGCCCCCTCCGGCAATCGCCCCTATCTCGGCACATGCCTGGAATAGCGCAGCAGTCTTGCCTGAGATCATATCCAAGTAATCCCCCTCGGTGATTTCGTCCTTATCCTCGAACGACATGTCTTGGAAC
Source organism: Candidatus Methanosuratincola thermotaenarum (assembly GCA_038801655.1). Lineage (GTDB taxonomy): Archaea > Thermoproteota > Methanomethylicia > Methanomethylicales > Methanomethylicaceae > Methanosuratincola > Methanosuratincola thermotaenarum. The sequence goes on from JAULTB010000021.1 coordinate 11,261, forward strand.
TGACCTATCGAGAGCCTTACTGTGGCTTCAGCGAGCGCAGTGGCTGCAGCCCTTGCCCTTTTGTCGTCGAGCGCGCTCTTCAGTATCGCCTGGAAAGCCTCCGCGAAGAGCAGATCCCCAGCGAGTATTGCGGTAGGAACGCCCCAGAGCACGTGGACTGTGGGGACGCCCCGCCGCATTGTGTCGTTGTCCATTATGTCATCATGCACCAGAGTGAAGTTGTGGAGAAGCTCGACCGCGGCAGCTGGTGCGATGGCAGAAGCCCTCTCACCGCCCACTGCCTCGCAGGACTTGACCACGAGGTAAGGGCGCATCCTCTTGCCGCCGTGTGACGGCAGGTGGTAAGCGGACTTGAACAGCGGATCTTTCCTGCCGAGCATCGACTCAATGAAATTCCCAACTTCACGGGACACCGATGCCATCTCTGCCTCAATCATTTTGGCGAACACCAAGACCTCTTTGAATAATCCAGTTTAAAAGCCCCCCGCTCAGCACGGTCGGGGCCGATTTGAGTGACCTTATGTCTCTGGCGCCTGTCAGGAGGGAGGCTGCTTTCAGTTCGTGGATCATGCGCTCCAGCTTCGCTGCCACCTCCCGGTGGCCCTTGAACGCAGGCATGAGGAGCTCCCTGGCGACTCCGGCAAGGTCAGCGCCTAAGGCTATTGACTTCGCGATGTCCAGACCATTCCTTATGCCCCCTGAGGCGATTATGGCTACAGGTTTTTTGAGCGAGCGGATCTCGCATATGCTCATCGCGGTCGGGATGCCCCAGTCCCAGAATGTTTCGGCCACCTCCGCCTTCGATCGCTCACCCTTGCTCTGAGCGTTGTAGTACTCGACCGCTGCCCAGCTGGTGCCACCCGCGCCTGAGACTTCGATCGCAGAGACGCCGGACTCCAACAGCCTGCTGGCAATCTCCCTCGATATCCCGCAGCCGGTCTCCTTGGCTACAATCGGCACCCCCAGATCGCGCGCAAGATCGCCCACAGCACTCAAGACGCCGCGATACCTGGTGTCACCCAATGGCTGGACGAGCTCCTGCAGGGGGTTCAGGTGCACAGCAATGGCGTCTGCACAGATCATTGAAACTGCCCTCTTGGCTAGAGAGAGGCGCTCTGAGGAGAGGAGCTGGGCAGCCCCAATGTTTGCGATCACCAGCATCTCGCCTGAAACCTCTCTGACCACACGGAACGTGTCTTCCTGCGATGGATCCTCAAGGGCCGCCCTCTGGCTACCCACGCAGATCCCCAGCCCAAGCTCAGAGGCGGCCCTTGCGAGGCTCTCGTTGATCTTCTTCGTTGATGGGTGCCCACCCGTCATTGCGGAGATTATAAGCGGCGCTGAGATTCGCTTCCCAAGGAAGACCGTAGAGAGGTCAAGATCTGAGAGGTCGAGTTCTGGCGTTGCGAGGTGGACCAGCTCGACGTCCTCAAGGTGCGTTGTCTTACGCCTGGGCCCGACATCCATGTCCCTGCATATCTCCAGATGCTTCAGCTTCCTTTCTGAGATCATATCTTAACGCCTTTTGACATGACTTCATTCTGATTCAATCTATATATGTCCCTTCCACTTCTTCGCCACAGAGCAAGCGCGCGATGGCACCAGGGCGAGTCGCGTTGAAGATGAGGGCCCTCTTCCCCCCTGACGAGAGGTACTCATCGACCTCGCCCAGCTTGCCCGCCATCCCGCCTGTCACATCATTAGCCCTACCTTTGGTCGAGGCGATGATCTCTTTGAGCCTGCTGCGATCTATTTTCCTGAGAGGTTTTCCACCTTCGAGGTACCCATCGACATCGGTCCCAAACGCCAATAGCTCTGCCGAGCTTGCAAGTGCCAGGATGCGGGCTATCGTGTCCCCCGACAGGATCCGCCCATGCCCCTGGCTCGAGAGTACGACGTCCCCGCCAAGTGACGGAAGGAGCCCTGCCGAAAGCGCCAGCTCAACCGGCCTTAGGGAATAATCCAAACTTGGCTCCCTGCCCGATTCTTCGAAGAAGCAGGCGGAGGGGTCGACAGCAAAGAAAGGCACCCCTCTCCCCAGGAACGACTCGGCAAGAAGGGATGTAAGGCGGTGCATCGCATGCCTGGTCTCAGCAATCCCTCTTGGACTCTTCAACCTGCCGCCCTCATCTATGTATTTTATTGCAGTATGGTGCCCGAATGATCCCCCGCCGTGGACTAGGAGGACACGCACGCCTTTCCACGAGGAAGCGAACTCCTGTGCGATCCGGTCTATCACGTTGAGGTTAGGGGCATACGGCCTATCCTTTTGCGTGATCGCGCTACCGCCGAGCTTGATCACCAAGTCAGCCTTCAACCTCGTTCACCCCTTCGTAAGAGAGGCGCACCAGCTGGAAGTCGTCGGGCAGATCGCCCTCTGAGGGTATCGCCAAGTCAGCCACGAGCGCGGGGGAGAGAATGATCTTGCTGCCAAGGGAGGGTATCCCTGAGATCCTTTGCAGGTCGGACAATGCGATCTGACCAGTTGCGTACAGCAAGGAGACCTCCAAGGAAAATGCCCTGCCAAGAGCGGCCAGGTCGCCCCTCTGGATAGCACTTATGCCCTCCAGCACCAGGTGCGCCATGAGGTGCCACATCGGGTCAGAGAGTGCCGGGAATTCCTTCGAGAACTTCGAGACTGGGGTTTCATCAATGCACCTCCCAGGGAGGATCCTCAGGCAGATGGGGCCAGATGCTGCCGAATCGATCGAGAGGAAGCCTTCGCCTTGCCTGCTTGCGACGATCCCGCCCGAGAGCGATGTGAGAGCCCTCGCCGCGGTCACGAAGTCCCATGGGTCCGCCCTACTCAGGAGCTGCGGAAGGCGCTCCTCAATTGCGCCGCACTCGGTCAGGTACAGCAGGGCCGCCGCATTCACAAAGTCCTGGTCAGGCCCGCCCTCATGCGGCCCGGATATAGAGTAATGGCCGTCCAGACCCTGGGAGGCCAAGAACTTCGACAGTATTTTTTTTAGGTTTGGCGAGCTTATCGGAATGGAAAGTTTCTTAGATTCGGACCTCTTGACAGTCACCCGCCAAGAAAAGCCCAGGGCAGCAGTCAGCAGAGGGGTGCCTGCCTCGACAAACGCCTCCCCAAGCAGCGGGACTGTGAAAGGCACATCAAGCCTGATCTCGTCCATAGTAGACCTATCCGCCCGATCGGATTAAGGCTTTCGCCAGAATTTTTTGAAGATGCTGGCACGAGTTGATCGCCTTACTCGAACTCGATTGAGAATGAACCGTACCCGACGACATCCCCCTTTGGTCCCGAAGTGTCACCAGAGGTCGCGTAGCAGAGCTTTCTGCAGCGTACTGCCCCGAGCGCGAGCGAAGCGGTCATTGCAGTCATCACTGGACCGGGGCCGCACATCGTGATCTCCTCCTTCCTGACGACCTCCTCCACGCCTTTGGGGTTCATCGCAAGGATCTCCTCAACCACGAGCGCATCACGGTCGTACGCGGATTTGTAAGGCACGTAGTGCGAGAAGTCTGTGCTCGCAACGAGAAGGGCTGATCTCCCCTTGACGGCTGCGGCGACTGCCTCCCCCAGCTCCCTCGAGGTCTCGAAGTCCTGGAGCATCATGCAGATCGGCACAATCCGGAAGGCGGATCCGAAGACGTACTGGAGGAACGGGATCTGGACCTCGACAGAGTGTTCGTATTCGTGTGCCTCCGAGTCGGGCTCCGCTGCCCCTGACCTCGTTATCAATCGCGAGACCTCTTGGTCGACCTTGACTCGCCCCAGCGGGGTCAGCCAATCGCCCCCTTCCCAGACTGAGACCGCCGCGCCCATGCCGGTGTGGTTAGGCCCGATTAGGACGACCGTCTCGGGCGGGGGTTCTTTCGAAACCTCATAGAAGCCGTGGGCGGCGACCGGGCCTGAATAGATGTAGCCGGCATGAGGAGAGATTAGCGCACAGATCTTCCTTTCAGCAGAAGAGGGTGTTGACGGAAGCTTCCCAGGACCAACCTTGTGCAGAAAGCACCATTTTATGCGAGATTCAAGGGCAGCAGGATCAGCTTCATAAAAAGAGCCGGAGACCGAGGGAGCCCTATCCCTCAAGACTGTAGTCTCCCCCATACTCCTCCTCTGCGACGAGGACCTTCGACTCGAAGTCATCGATTGTCGCAGGGAGGTCTTCGGTCTGACCCAGAGCGCCCCTCTCACGGAGCACCTGCCTGGTCAGAAGCCAATATGCAAGGGCTATGGATTTCCTGCCCTTGTTGTTTATCGGAATTACGAGGTCCATCAGCTGCGCGCGGTTGTCGGTGTCACAGAGACCTACCACAGGTATGCCAACTTCTGCGGCCTCGACCATGGCCTGCCAGTCGGCTCTGGGATCAGTCACGACGAGCAGCTTCGGCTCGCAGTAATTGGATAGCTTTGGATTTGTGAATGTGCCAGGTATGAACCTCCCGGTCAGGCTCTTCCCTCCAATCATGGATGAGAACTTCTCAACCGGCTTGAACCCATACTGCCTCGCAGAAGTTGCGTAGACAGTCTCAGGCGCGAACTTTGCTATGAACTTTGATGCGACCCTGATGCGCTCATCCGTCTTCCTTACATCCAAGACGTATAGGCCGTCGGGTCTGACGCGATATATGAAGGGGCGCATATCGTTTGTCTTTACATGAGTGCCGATATGTATCCCAGCCGCAAGGTAAACCTCGAGCGGCAACAGCAGGTCAGCAGCTTCAATAGTCGCCATGCAATTACTCCCCAATGGTGCAAATCTGTGAAAACGATAAGAGCTTTTATATTTTTCCTTCCCTGTCCCTCACCGAGAACTTTAAGGATTCGCCGACAAGGTCGACATGCGAGAGGAGGATGCGCCTACAGCAGTACCTCTCGATCCCCAAGGAGTCCAACACCTTGGCAGGGTTCTCGCCATTGCCTACCCGTTCGTTGAACGCCTCCCATTTATCGGCAATTACCTTGCCGCAGGTGAAGCACCGGACAGGGATGATCATGCAGACACCTCATCTGTAAGACTTCTGCTTTCTTCTTCTAGCGCTGTAGCCGCCGAACTTCTTCGGCTCCGTCCTCCTAGGATCCTCTACCAGCATCCTCCTGTCATAGGCCATCAACTTGCCCTTGAGAGACTTGCCGAATATCTCAGCCAAGGAGTTTGCTATTACGACCCTGGCCGCTTCCGCCTGGCCCATCACACCGCCGCCCTCTACCTTAATGTCGATGTCGATCGCATTGGAGTACTCTGCTCCGGCGACGAGGAGGGGCTCTATGACCTTCATCCTCACCAGCTCTGGCTTCATTATTTCGATCGGGGTACCGTTTATGTAGATCTTTCCGGTCCCCTTAGTGGCAACTGCCCTTGCGATGGCAGTCTTCCTTTTTCCGCTAACAACGACTACTTTCTCGCTCATTGCACAGACCACCCTAGACTCCTTGATACCTCGCCAAGCTCCATATACGGACCCCGCAGGTTCTTGACGTGCGCATCTTCAATCGTCTGGAACTGGGCTTTAGCGAACTCTCCCGGGGTTCCGATGAAGACCTTCAGCCGCTTCAGTGCCGTCTTCCCCGAAGGGGTCTTCGGCAGCATGTTCTTGACGGCGCTGTGGAACAGGCGATCCGGGGAGCGGTGCTGCTTCATCCCAACATCCTCAGGGTTCTTGAGCGTCCTTATTGCCATCCACCGTTCGTATTTGCTCATCACAGAGTCCCGATCCCCGGAGACGGCCATTTTGTCAACATTGACCACAACTACCTTTTCCCCTGCCATCAGATGCTTGGCTATCTTCGATGCAGCCCTCCCGAGCCGCAACCCGCTACCGTCGATGTAAATTACCTCGGGCAATTCATGTCACCTCAGTATCTTTACCCCTCGCCCCCTCGGGTTGAGGTTCAAGAGCACCTCGAGCGATATCGCCCTGCCTCCGGCGCTAGTTATCTTCTCCCTTGCGGAAGGGCTGAAAGAGAGGGCGGCTACGTCGACTTTCTTGGTGATGTTTCCAAATCCAAGCACCTTCCCAGGGACGGCTATGAACCCCCCTTCCTTGGCGAATTTATCGATCTTGCTTACATTGACAGAAATCCTCTTCCTGGTCGGGACCGAGAGTAGCTCGGACAGATCCCTCCAGACCCCTACATTGCTTGACCTTGAAGCGCGTCTGAGCAGTCTTATCAAACGCCTAGTCTTGGGGTTTGTTGGTAATGTTCGCTTCATTTAAGATGCCTCCTTTGTGTTTTCAAGCGCGATCCTAATCGACTCGAATTTATCCTTAAGGACTTTACATGCAGCAAAAATTAGCTCCTGCGGGGATAGCGACCCCTCGCTTTCGAGCATAAGCATCGCATTCGCAGGGTTATACGACACGGAAATTGCCCCGTTGGGGCACGCCTCGACGCACTCCTTGCAGAGGGTGCAGTCCCAGACAGAGGTTACCTTCAAATTGTTCCCTTCCACTGCGAGTATCTTCTTAGGGCAGGCCTGGACGCATTTGGCTGAAAGCGAGCATTTCTCCGTGTCAATCTCGATAATCGGCTCGTATTTGACGACCGCGCCCGAAACAGGCTGCCACTTGGCGTGTTCCCTCCCGGATCCGAGTCGCGCGTGAGCCTCCAGGGCAATCCTCTGGCCCTTGTTCAGAACGGCGATTGGGATGTCGTTGTTGGCAACAAAAACTGAGCCCTCGGGCTTGAGCCTGCCAGAGTAAACAGCATAACCGTCTTCAGGAGCCTCGACTTCAAGAGTCAGTATCGCCTCGCAGCGAGGGCACCCCCTGCCACCGCATTCGCAGTCGGAGGGGCAAACTAGACCTTCACCGCCCTTCAGCGGGATCAGCCCAATCCTGTGGGCGATTATCTCGTCATAAAGGACACCCGAGTTCTCGGCTATGAAGACCTTCTCGATTGCCGGGACGGCTACATCTGCCATCACTGTCCTCCTGATGGCATTTATGAACGAGGGATCCACGCCCTTTGCGATGATCTTGAACCTCGCGCCGCGATTGCCGAGAACTTCAACGTCCATGCATATTGACCTCCAACACGGTTTTGAAGTGAAAGAATAAAGAAGGTATTTAAGCCTTCGTTTTAGACTCTCCTTCCCCTCCTTCCACCTGGCCTCCTTGTCGTGTCATGTGGTATAGGGGTCACGTCCTCTATCCTTCCAATCATCAGACCAGCCCTTGCCAAGGCCCTGATGGCAGCCTGGGCACCGGGTCCCGGAGTCTTGCTCTTGTGCCCGCCTGGAGCCCTCACCTTGATGTGGATTCCGCTTATCCCCTTCTCGAGGGCCTCTTGTGCTGCCCTAGTCGCGGCTACCATAGCCGCATATGGAGATGGTTTCTCTCGGTCAGCCTTGACAATCCTGCCGCCCGACTGGAATGCGACGGTCTCGGCACCCGTGAGGTCGGTGATGTGCACAATCGTATTGTTGTAGGAGCTGTATATGTTAGCTACTCCCCACTTCATACCTTTGTCGATCCTTGACATGCCTACGCCTCCTGTTGAGCTGCCTCGGGTGAGGCCAGATTGATATCGCAAGTTATCTTCGGCTCGTCGTCCCTCTTGACCATATAACCAGGCGACGTCACCCTACGCCCATCAAGGAGCACATGTCCGTGCACTATTAGCTGCCTTGACTGGTATGGAGTTGCTGCGAATCCGAGCTTCAGGACCACGCTCTGGAGCCGCCTGTCCAAGATGTTCTCCACGCTGAGGCCCAGGACATTATCGAGGACAGCCTCCTCGCTCAGAAGACCGAGGCTCGAGAGGAGCTGAATTAGCTTCTTCTCCTCAGCCGCTCTGACCTCAGGGTCTTCGATGGCAAGGATCCCGCTGGCCCTCTTCCTAAAAGACTTTAGCTTGGTCTCAGCTGTCCAGAGCTCCCTCTTGTTCCTGAGACCATACTTGCCCAGGAGCGCAAGCTCTGAGACTAGACTCTCCTTCCTCCAAGGATGCCTTGGGCCTTGCCATTTCCTTCTGCTTTTCTTTGGATCGCCCATGTCAGATCACCTACTGCTTGGAACCCTGTGACGCACCACCTGCGCCCTTCCTAGTCACACCTACAGATGAGCCAAACCTTCCAGTGGTCCTTGTGCACTGCCCGCGGACCTTCAGCCCCAGGGAGTGCCTGACGCCCCTCCAGCTCCTTATCTTCTTCATGAGGTCTATGTCAGACTTCATGCCAACTACCAAGTCCGAGCCCAGCAGATGCTGATCCTGACCAGTGAATGGATCCTTCCTCCTGTTCAGCATAAAACTCGGGAACTTGGATGAGATGCCCGAAAGTGCCTCCTCTAGCCGCTTTATGTCACTATCCTGGAGGTAGCCTACACGGGCCTCGGGATCGACCCCGCAGCTCCGAGTGAGTGCGTATGCCAAATTGATTCCGATACCCCTTATTCTGCCAAGGGAGTATGCTACCTTCTCCTCCCCCTTCAGGTCGGTATCGATCAGCCTAACTATGTGCCTGTATGAGGAACTCAATAGACGCATCCCCTTCTTAAAGGCAAATAAAGAATAATATGAAAGTATTTAACTCTAAC
>JAULTB010000022.1:0-19701 GCA_038801655.1 Candidatus Methanosuratincola thermotaenarum
CTTTTGCTACCTGGCGGCTCTTGGTAATTTGGTGGTGGACTGGGTGGGATTTGAACCCACGACCCCCTGCGTGCAAGGCAGGTGATCTGCCGCTAATCTACCAGCCCTTTCCGTATGCTGCAAGTCCGACGTTATTTTTATTTATTTCGCGTATTTGGAGGCGCTCCTCTTGACATAAAAATTATTGGAAGGTGCCCTGCGCACTAGGCGAGGCTTCTCGCAATGCTGATCATGTCTGCCAGCAGCGCATATCCGGTGGCCCTCCTGCCTGCGCCCGGACCTACGATCGTGACCTCGCCCAGCGTATCGGTGCTGAACGTCAGCGCGTTGGTCACGCCCCCGATGCTCGCCAGGGGATCGGACGCCGGGAGCCAGGTGGGCGATACCTCTGCCCTTGCCTCTCCGCGTTCGTCCCTCCATGCCTTCGCGAGGAGCTTGATCCGCCCGCCCTTCCTTATCGCGCCTGTGACCTCCTCCAGCGTGAGCCCTGAGATGCCCTTCCTCGCCACGTTCTCTGGCTTGATGTCTGCCCCGAAGAAGTGGTTCGCCAGAATGGCTGCCTTGGCGGCTGCATCCCAGCCCTCAACGTCCATACTCGGGTCCGCCTCCGCATAACCCATCCTCTGAGCCTCCTTCAGGACCTCCGCGTAGCCCCTCCCCTTCTCCATCTCTGAGAGCATGAGGTTTGTGGTTCCGTTCACTATGCCCCTAATCGAGGCGACCCTGCTGGCTGAGAGCGGCCCGTCGAACAGGTTGAAGACAGGCGTCCCGCTGAGCACAGCCCCCTCGAACCTCAGCCTCCCGCCTCTTTCCGAAGAGATCCTCATCAGCTCCCTGTAGTGGAGCGCGATCGGACCCTTGTTGGTGGTTGCGACGTGCTTGCCCATCTCGAGCGCAGCCTTTATGTGGGAGTATCCCGGCTCGCCGTCCCTAATGTTGGTCCACGTGACCTCCACGACTAAGTTGGCCCCGCTCTCCCTTATCGTCTCAAGCGCGCCCAGCCCCTTCTTCTCCCCGCCGATCCCCTCGATGCCCTTACCTGAATCGGCTAGCCTGACAGCCTCGGCCAGGTCGATCCCCCTTTGATCCATCACGGATCCCCCCTTTATGTCAGATATGGCAACGACCTTCCACTCGATTCCGATTTCCTTGAGGAGCTCTCTCTTCTCAAGCAAGAGGTCTGCGAAACCCCTGCCGACCGTCCCGAAACCTATGAACGCGATATCGAACCTCATAACTATCGCCGGTGCCTACTCAATGTGGGCAGGAATTAAAAAACTATCCGCTGCCAAAGTTGAAATAAGACCTCCAGCAGATTATGTAGCGATGGTATCCGAATGGTCTTGATCATACCCCTTTTCGAAATGCACCAGCCCAGGCGCCTGAAGAGGCAATTTGGGAGGGCTCTCCAGCCAGGCACAAAGCTCGAAAGCTTGTACTTCGATGACGACCTCAACAGGGAGACGTTCCTGCGCGTCGCGAGGACTGCGTACCTTCCGGCGCTGGACTCGATACTCAGGTCCATTGAGCAAAGTGCCTTCAAGTGTGCCATTTGCGTCTCGGGGACGCTGCTCGAGCAGGCAGCAGCCTGGGGTCCTGATCTTGTCGGAAAAATCAAGAAGATTGCCGAAACTGGATCCTGCGAGCTGATCGCCCAGCCGTACTACGGATCCCTCTCCTCCTTATTCTCGCCCGAAGAGCTCGCCGCCCAGCTGGAGATGCAGCGGATGGCCGCCGAGAAGCTCTTCAAGCAGACGCCGAAAACGGCGAAGAACACGGGGCTGATCTCAAGGGAGGATGCCTGGAGGGTAATGCGGGCACTCGGGTTCAATTCCGTCATCATCGAGGGGACCGAGAGGCTCCTCGGGTTCAGGTCGCCGAACTGCCTATATTCATCTGGCGACGGGGGCCTGAGGCTCATCCCGAGGAACTATCCCCTCTCGGACATGGTGAACTTCAGGTTTGACGAGTCCGGCCCCGGCGGATCCCCGCTTCAGCCTGGCTATTACTTGGATCTCGTCCTCTCCCAGAATGGCGATTTTGTGCTGCTGGGATTCAACCTTGAGGCTTTCGGCGAGTACTTCGGGGAAGAGAGCGGCATAATGGAGTTCCTGGATTTGCTCCCGGAGGAGGCAGAGAAGAGGGAAGGGGCAGAATGGGCTACCCCAAGGCAGGCAGCCGAGGCCCTAGATCCAAGGGGAGTGGTGGAGGCGAAGGACTACACCTCTGGGGCGGACTCCGGGAAGGACCTCTCCGCTTGGCTCGGCAACGAACTGCAGCGATACTGCCTGGAGAACCTGCGGTACCTTCACCCTTTGGCAAAGAAGTCCGTGGACGATCTGCGGGTGTGGAGGCTACTCGGTCAGAGCGACAACTTCCTCTACATGAGCGACAAGAAGGGCGTGGAAGGAGGGATACACTCCTACTTCTCGCACTTCAGCAGCCCTGTGGAGGCCTTCTTGGCGTTCCTGTGGACCCTCGCCGACTTCAGATCCAGGCTCTATGCAAAGATCGGCGAAGAGGGAAGGTCCTACCGGATTCTCCACGGGGATCTCCCTGACGCGCATGCGTTCCACTTCTATGCCGGGCTGGGGAAGCCAGCGGGGGTCAAGGCCACGAACCTGAATACGCTGAAGGAAGCCCTCCAGTCTGTCGACATATGCGCCCTTCGGTTCCACCTCTCAAGGGGGGACCTGCGGCATTGGGTCGGGAAGGTCCTTGGACTGCCCATGCTCGCCGAGGGGATTATGCGGGTCGAGGTCGATGCGGACGCAGTGGACGTGCGCGAGAGGCTGGTCCAATTGGTCACTTCAGCGATAGACGAGGCGCAGTCGAAACTCCAGTACGGGGGTGCCAAGCCTGCTAAGGCTGGAATGCCACACTGAGCGCTCGGAGATCCGGATGCCAGGCACCGGGGTCGCCGCCTCCTGCGAGGTCGAAGTCCGTACAGATCCGCTGACTGGCGCCGTAGCCAGGATAAACCGGGAAAGGCAGGGGAGGCCGAGGCAGCATGAGGCAATGCCCATCCCTGAGGCTGCAAAGGGCTGCCCTTTCTGCCCAGAGAACCTTGAGACATCGACCCCTGCATTCCCTCCGGATTTCTGCCAATCCGGCAGGATAAGGGTGGGCAGGGCAGTCGCCTTCCCGAACATGTACCCGCTCTCATCAATGCACAGCGTGGTCGTATTCACCCCGGAGCACAAGTTGGAAATCAACGCCTACAGCCCTGAGGAGCTTGCAGACGGGATTATGGCATCCGCAGCCTTTGCCAGGGCAGCCGCCGAGAGGGGCTATCCCTTCCACTTTTTGGGCTGGAACCACCTCAGCCAGGCAGGCGCCTCGATACTGCACCCGCACTTCCAGGTTGTCGCAGGCAAGTCCCCCGTCTCCTCTATTAAGGAATGCCTCGCCTCATGCATCTCGTACCGCGCGAGGGAATCGAGATCTTTCTGGGACGACTTGCTCGAGTCGGAGGTAGGCTCCCCCAGGTACGTCGGGAAGACCCGCGGGTTCTCCTGGGTTGCTCCGTGGGCCCCGACCGGGGCATTTGAGGTGATCGGCGTCCTCGAAGAGGATTCGACCTCGATCCTAGGGCTCGAAAGGGAATCCGTACTTGGCCTAGCGGAAGGCATCTCCAGGATCCTGAGGGGGTACTGGGGGCTGGGCATCAGGTCGGTCACAATGGGCGTCTTCTCCCTGCCGCCGGGTCATGGGGAGGGCGCATTCCGGCTGCACGCGAGGATCATGGGCAGGTCCAGGCGCATAGGGTGCGACAGGGCATTCCTGGAGCTCTACGGATGCGAGGTAGGCCTGACCGAGCTCCCGGAGGAGTACGCCGCGTCGCTCAGGGCCTTCTTCTGATCACCACATCTGGGGGATCATCTTTGAGCGCACGGAACCGAACGCCGAGAGCAGAGCGCCCACGAGGGGGGCTTCCTCCCCTAGCGGGGTCGGCATCACCCTGGGCGGCGCGTTGAAGCAAAGACGGGGCAGCAACTCAGCAATGGGATCGACCGTCAGGCAGGGGTTCTTCAGGGCAAGCCCTCCCCCTATTGTGATCGTCTCGGGGTCGTAAAGGTTCACGAGGTTCGCGAATGCCTTGGCGTTTATCTCAGCCGCCTTCTCGATCACGAGCTTTGCGAATGGGTCGCCCCCATAAGCTGCGCTGAAGACTTCTTTTGCCTCGACTTCCACGCTTCCAGCCCTGGTCATTTCGGCCAGCCTGCTAGCGCAGGAAAAGCCCTCTGAAAGGTATCTTGCAAACTTTGGGATCCCGCTCCCCGACGTGTAGGCTTCCCAGTGGCCTAAGTTGCCGCAGTTGCATTTGACCCTCCCCTCCAGATCGATTATCATATGGCCCACCTCGTGGGCATTCCCATCCTTCCCGAGCAGGACCCTGCCGTCAACGATTATGCCAGCGCCGATCCCAGTCCCTATCCCGACGTAGACGAGGTTCCCGATCCCTCTCCCTGCACCGACCGATCCCTCAGCCACGGCTGCAGCCACGCAGTCGTTCAGAACGATTGCAGGCTTCCTGAACTCTGCCTCAATCGCATCCTTGATCGGCACGCTCTTGAGCGATGCGTGGGGCGAGAACTCGATCGATCCCTTCCTCAAGTCAAGCCTCCCTGCGGCGCCGACGCCTATTCCTTCAACTCCCCCAAAATCCCCGCCGCAGACGTCATTGATTATGCCGATCACCTGAGAAATGAACTGGTCAGGGCTCCCGCGAGCTACCCTGCGGACGGTTCTCCTCAGGATCCTGCCGCTTTGGTCTCCAAGTGCGGCCCTGATCCAGCTGCCACCTATGTCAAGACCCACCGCGCGTCTCATTGCCATTGGGCGATCACCTTCGGCTTCCAGTCGTTGGCGTTGTACTCTTCCAGGACTTTCTTGTACAGGTCGAGGGTCTGGTCCGCGGTCGTGTTCCAGGAGAAATCCTTTGCCCTGGACTTGGCGTTCTCAACCAGCCTAGCCCTCAGCCCTTCATCATCAAGGATCCTGGTGATTGCCTTCGCGAGCTCCTCTGGAGAACCCGTTTGGAACTTGAGACCGTCCCTTCCATCCGTGATTATCTCGTCGAGCCCCCCCGTGTTCGAAACGATCACCGGTATCCCGAGCGACATGGCCTCAAGGACCACTATCCCGAACGGCTCGTAGAGGCTGGGTATGACCAGCACCGGCGCCTCTTCGTAAATAGAGAGCAGGGTATCGTCGTCAACATGACCCATGAAAGTCACCCTGTCACTCACGCCCAATTTCCTGGCGAGCCCCTCTAGGTAGGGTCTCATCGCGCCGTCGCCGACTATGATCACCCTGCAGTCCTTGAGGAGGCTGGCTGCCTCCACAAGCAGGTGCGGTCCTTTCTCATAGACGAGCCTCCCGACGAAGAGCACGGTTCTGGTGTTTTTTTTGTTAGTGCCTGCGCTATTGGACCTCGCCAACTTCGGGTCATACCCGTTGTGAATGACAGAGATCTTGTCGATCGGGCAACCGAGGTTCAATTGCACCTCGTTCACCATGTACTTGCTGCAGCATATGACTCTCCATGCCTCGTAGGCAAGCCACCACTCCATCTCATGTATGTGCCTCTCGCTGTCGTTGGAGAGTACCTTCCTCCTGCCTAGCTCTGTTGCGTGTATAGTGGCCACGAGGGGGAGCCTCCACATATGCTTGAGCGCGATCCCAGAGTAGGCAGTCAGCCAGTCGTGGACGTGTATGAGATCAAAGCTCCCAAGGTCAGCTGCCCTCTCGACCATCAGCATGTTCAGCCCCTCTATCCATGATACGAAGTCTGGATAGCGCATTACATAGGGGTTCACCCTCACGATCTCCACGCCGTCAGCCCTCTCGTGACTCTCGGAGGTTCCATCGGTGAAGCTCAGGACCGTCACGTCGGCGCCCTTAGAGGCCAGGTGGATCGAAAGGTTGTGGACATGCCTGCCCAGCCCCCCGACTATGTGGGGCGGATACTCCCATGTTATTGTAAGGATCCTCATTCTTGGATCCTCCTGTATGCCTCCATCAGTTCGTCGGCGTTCCTTGCTAAGGCTATCTTGCCGCCGTCCAGCCCGAAATTCTCTTTCAGGTGCTCTTTCATCTCAAGCGACTTGACGACTACGAGGTCAGACCTGTTGAAACAGTGCTTCTCGATGTCGAAGATCCCCATGCTGAGCAGAGAACCGAGCGCCTTTGATCTGGTCAGCTCTGTCGTGTAAACTGAAGTGACCAGGGGGGCCCCGAAGCAGGCCTTGATGTACACTCCTGCGAGCCCGCTCACCCAGTCATGTGTGTGCACGAGGGGTACGCTGCCCTCCTCATGGATCGCTGCCGAGGCCCCCCTCAGGAGGTCGATATTGAGGGCATGTATGTATGCGAGTATGTGGGGGCTATTCCTGATTGACGAAGCTGACTTGAAGATGCGAACCCCTTCAGCCTCGGTCACCCCGTCCATGTCGCCCCTCACGACAAGCAGCGTCTTTAACCTCTTGGCGATCTCAGGGAGGAGCGATTTAAGCTCCTGAGAAAGGCCGCCGACGACCCAAGGCGGGTATTCCCAGCTTATGTGCATCACTGCCCTCATCTTAATTACCCGGGCTAGGTGTAGACGCTCCTTATCACGCATATGCCGAGCCTGCTAAGGTAGTATGCTGTACCCTTGCACTCCACGTACCCGTAGGAGAGCAGCTCTCTCACAGCATTCTGGAGCTCGGGCTCGGACATGCCTGATGCGATCCTCAGCTCATCGAGGCTCTTTGCAGTCGCCGGGTCCACCGAAGAAATGTTGTGCATGGCTATGAGGAGCCTCATCGAAGGAGCCAACTCGTAAATGTCATTCATAGTAAATGATCATGCCAAGGGATCTAAAATAAGTTGTGATCGCCCTGGGCCTGAAGAGGAGCCGGATGCTTTGTCGGGTATGGGATTCCGGATCCCAGCGACCTGCCCTACCCCACTTCAACGGGCTTGAGGTACACCACGCCGAGCGGCGGCAAAGCCAGGCGGAGCGAATATCTCCGCCCGTGAGCCTCGACCTCTTCAGCCTCGACGCTGCCGAAGTTACCCCATCCTGAACCGCCATACGGAACCGCATCACTGTTCAGCAGCTCCCGCCACCTCCCCGGCCTGCCGACTCCGACTCGGTAGTTTTCCCTCGGGACTGGGGTAAAATTGCAGACAACCAGGACGACCTCCCCAGACCTGCCCTTCCTCTCAAAGCTTATGACGCTCTGCTCATAGTCCCTGAAGTCCACCCACTCGAAGCCTCCCTGATCGAAGTCGAGCTCATGCAGCGCCGCCTCCGACGAATACGTCGAGTTTAGGTCTTCAACCCACCTCCTCACGCCTGCGTGCATGGGATCAGAGAGCAGGTGCCAGTCGAGCCCCCTTTCGTGGTACCACTCGTTCCGCTGCCCGAACTCCCCTCCCATGAAGATCAGCTTCTTCCCCGGGTGCGCGTACATGTACCCGAGGAGGAGCCTCAGGTTGGCGAACTTCTGCCAGTCGTCTCCTGGCATCTTACCGAGTAGCGAGCGCTTCCCGTAGACCACTTCGTCGTGCGAGAGGGGGAGCACGAAATTCTCCGAGAATGCGTACCAGATGCTGAATGTTATCTCTTTGTGGTGGTATTTCCGGAATATCGGGTCCATTGAGAAGTAATCGAGCGTGTCGTGCATCCAACCCATGTTCCACTTCATCCCGAATCCGAGCCCGCCCGAGTAGGTCGGTCTGGAGACCATGGGCCAGGTTGTTGACTCCTCGGCTACCATCTGGACGTCCGGAAACTCCCTGTAGACCGCCTCGTTCAGGTCCCTGATGAATGATATTGCCTCGAGGTTCTCCCTCCCCCCGTGCTCGTTCGGGGTCCACTCGCCCGCCCTCCTCGAGTAGTCGAGGTAAAGCATCGAGGCGACAGCATCGACCCTCAGCCCGTCAGCGTGGTACTTGTCCAGCCAGAAGGTTGCGCTGCTGATTAGGAAAGACCTGACCTCGTTCTTCCCGTAATCGAAGATGTAGCTCCTCCAGTCCGGGTGCCACCTCTTCCTCGGGTCCTCGTACTCGTACAGGTGCGTCCCGTCGAAGTACCCTAGGCCATGAGCGTCGGAGGGGAAGTGGGAGGGGACCCAGTCAAAATAGACCCCCTTTCCAGCCTGGTGGACCCTGTCAATGAGGCGCATCAGGCCTTGGGGATCCCCATACCTCCCCGTCGGAGCAAAGTAGCCTGTGGTCTGGTACCCCCAGGATCCATAGAAGGGGTGCTCCATGACTGGCAGCAGCTCGAGGTGGGTGAACCCTGACACCTCCAAGTACTTCGGGATCTCCTCGGACAGCTCGGAATAGGTGAGCCAGGATCCGTCCCCCTTCCTCCTCCAAGACCCAAGGTGGCACTCGTAGATCGATATCGGGGACCAGAGCGAGTTGCGCTCCCCCCGACTTCTCATCCACTCCCCGTCCGACCAGTCATACTCAAGTTCCCAGACAATTGAGGCTGTGGCAGGTGGGATCTCTGACCTGAATGCAAAAGGGTCCGCCTTGTCGAAGCAACGCCCGTCCTTGCAGACGACCCTGTACTTGTAAAGAGCCCCTTTCCCGACCCCTGGCAGGAAACCTTCCCATATCCCTGAACCGTCATCCCTCGGCAAGAGGCTGTGTTCGTTCTTCCAGCCGTTGAAGTCCCCAATCACGAAGACCCTGTCCGCGTTCGGAGCCCAGACCCCGAACTGTGTCCCCTGTTTCCCGTCCAACTCAGTCAGGTGAGCCCCCATCTTATTGTAAAGCCTGCTGTGCTTGCCTTGCCTGAAGAGGTAGATGTCGAAGTCAGTAAGCAGCGAATGCGCCTGCACGCCCTTGCTCTTGAGATCTCTCCCGCTCTTCCCCTCCATCCGAATCCCCTTTAATATCCTATAATGTCAAGTATCCCTTTTATTGGGATCCATGCATTCTCCGGCCTGTTGTTGACCTCGTAATCCAGCTCGTAGAATGCTTTCTCGAGCATGAATGCCACGAGGAGGCTCTGTACCCCTTCTCTCTCCTTGGGGATCAGTTCTGAACCCTTCAGTTCTGACGCGTACTTCTGCAGAAAGACCTTGGAGCAGCAGATATACCATGCCCTAGCCCACCTCTCAAGCGACCCATTATCGGATCCTGCGGGCGGCTCTTTGGCAGCCGCGGTGCAGGCGGCGTAATGCAGCGACCTCAGCATCCCCGCCACGTCGACAAGGGGCGACTTCTTTATCCTCCTCTCGCTGATCGCCCTTGTGGGCTCGCCTTCGAAATCTACTATAACCACATCCTCTCCGGTGAAGAGCACCTGCTTGAGGTGGTAGTCGCCGTGGATCCTACCCCTCAGCGCGTCTATCTTCAGTTGCCTCAGGCGCCTCAGCTTCTCGTCGATCTCACCCAGCCGGTCGTAAATCGATTGCAGCTCTTCTTTCTGCTTCTCTCCCAAAGAAGCCCTTATTTTTGGCGATCTGATGATGCGTCTTACGTAACTCGAGATTCCTTGGTACAGCGAGAACTGGTATAAGTAGCTGAACTTTTCCGGAGTGAAATCGGGATCTTCTCCGCCCTCGAAGAGGCATTTGTGGAGTTCTGCAGTCCTCACCGCTAGGAGCTCCACAAGTTCCAAAGTCCCCCTCCCGATCAGCTCAGCCATCTCCTCGGGCACGGGGGCGTCGGTGAATATGAAGTCTGACGATAGCGCCATCTCCTGCGGCTTGTTGGCTTTTAATCGCAAGAAGTACCCCTCAAGCCTCTTCAGGAGGAGGCTCCAGCAATCCCCCTCGTTCGGGACGTATTCCTGGAGGGATGCGATCACAACGGGGTCGGCTCCCCTCTCTTGGTATACGACACACCCAAACAGGTCCGGGGCATTCCGGAAAGAATGGTCGTTCAGGTGATCCAGGATCTCGACCTCAGGGTTTTTCCCCTCCTCCGCCTTCCTGTAGATCTTGAGCAGTGCCTTCTCGCCTAGCAGGATTGGGGTGTTGCGCTGTTCCAATCGTGGCGTGATCTCGATCCCGTCGAGTTTCATGCCTTTCAGAGTCTTGAACCTCTCCCTCAGAGCTATCCTGATCTCGGCGTTCTTGCCCCTCATCCCTCTCCTCCTGGTTATCATTGAGAGAAGTGTTTTGGCGAATTCCCCGGTGGCTGACGCATCGCATAATACGCCGTTCCTCGAATCCGACCGGATTTTGGCAAGTATTAGCTCGGGCTCTCTCTCTGAGACCTCTAGCTTCTCTTCAGGTTCGTCGATGTAAACGACGGGGAGGACATATGACTCGGGGAGGCCGAGGGAATAGAAGACATCGATTATTGCAATCCCTTCGAATTTGTGCTTGCCGTCTTCAAAATGGATGAGGTCCCTGACCTTGATCCTGTCTATTTCCCTGTTTTTGCCTAGGAACCATTTCTGCTCGAGCAGGAATGCAGGCAGGACTTCGCCCTCAAGCCTCTCTAGGGCGCTTCTTGAGCCAAGCTCTCCGGCATCCTTCACGGCAATCTCTATTTTTGTGATTATCGGTTTTGCCGTTTCCTTCGAGAGGGAGAATACATAGTACCCATATGGGTCGAATGTCAGGATGTATCCTGATTTCCCAATCTTCGGGAATTGCGCATTCCCGAGTATCTCCTTTGGTATGTGCCCTTCATAGCCCGACAGGTCTAGCTCAGCCACCTGTGGCTTTTTTGAGAGGTTCGCCACTACCAGCACCCTCTCATCCTGGTATTTCCTAATAAACGCCAGGATCTTGCTGTTTTCAGGGTAAAGGAACTCGATCTCGCCCCTGCCGAATGCCTTAAAGTGCTTCCTTACATTTATCGCCCGCTTCATCCACCAGAAGAGTGACGACTGGTTCTTTTTCTGGTTCTCTACGTTGACCGCCTCATAGTGGTACTCCGGGTCCACTATCACGGGAAGGTGTAGCTTCTGGGGATTCGCCTTGGAAAAGCCTGCGTTCAGCTCGGCAGACCACTGCATCGGCGTCCTGACCCCGTTCCTGTCGCCGAGGTAGAAGTTGTCGCCCATCCCGATCTCATCCCCATAGTATATGACGGGGGTTCCCGGCAGGGTGAGCAGGAGCAGGTTCATGAGTTCTATCTTCCTCCTGTCGTTCTCCATGAGCGGGGCAAGCCTCCTCCTGATGCCCAGGTTGATCCTTGCGTTCTTGTTGTTTGCGTACACCCTGTACATGTAGTCCCTTTCCTCGTCGGTGACCATCTCGAGGGTGAGCTCATCATGGTTCCTGAGGAATAGCGCCCACTGGCAGCTCTCCGGGATGCACAACGAGCTCTCCAGTATGTCTACGATCGGGAACCTGTCCTCGAGGAATATTGCCATGTACATCCTCGGCATGAGCGGGAAGTGGAATGCCATGTGGCACTCGTCCCCTTCCCCGAAGTACATCATCGCGTCGGAGTGCCATTGGTTCGCCTCGGCGAGAAGCATCCTGTCCTTGAATTTGGAGTCGATGTGCCTTCTCAGTTCCTTCAGGAACTGGTGGGTCTCGGGCAAGTTCTCGCAGTTAGTCCCCTCCCTCTCGAAGAGGTAAGGGACGGCATCTAGCCTAAGGCCGTCCACACCGAGCCCCAGCCAGAAGTCGACAACCTCGAAGATCTTCCTCCTCACCTCCTCGTTGTCGTAATTCAGGTCCGGCTGGTGGGAGTAGAATCTGTGCCAGTAGTACTCGCCAGAGACGGGGTCGAGTGCCCAGTTCGACGCCTCGAAGTCCTTGAATATTACCCTCGCTTCCCTGTACTTGTTCGGATCGCTGCTCCAAACATAGTAGTCCCTCCTTGGGGATCCTTTCTTGGCCCTCCTCGCGGCCTGGAACCACGGGTGCTGGTCCGAGGTATGGTTGAGGACGAGCTCGGTTATTACCCTGATGCCCCTCTCGTGAGCAGCCCTGACAAACTCCTTGAAGTCCTTAAGCGTGCCGTACCTTGGGTCCACGCCGAAGTAGTCGGATATGTCGTAGCCGTCGTCCTTCATCGGCGAAGGGTAAAAAGGCAGGATCCATACCGCTGTGACGCCTAGGTCGCTGAGGTAATCCAACTTCTTGGTCAGCCCCTTGAAGTCCCCTATTCCGTCCCCGTCGCTGTCAAAGAACGACCTCACGTGGAGCTCGTAGATTATCGCGTCCTTGTACCAGAGCCCATCTGAAGAGTTTTCCATGGTCACAGCAACAACCTGCCCGCCGCCTTTCCTCAAACAGTGGCTTTCTTGATCAACGAAAACTTTACAGGATTCTTATTCTTATGCTTTTTAACCGGAACGCTCAATGCTCGCTTGATATTCTCTTCAGATGATTTTTCAAGTTATTCATCGCAATGGGAATGATCCCCGCTCCAGACAAGCGACGGCACTTTGGTCGGTCAGGGTCCAATAATGGCAAGCGATTTACTTGCGGCCCCGAAGCATCGTGGCTTGGCCTTCCCACCTATACAGTTAAATAAAATGAATTTCAGATTTTATGATGGTGTTTTCAGCTGTTGACCTTTGTGTTTCAGACAATGGACTACGGCTGGCTCCTGGAGCAGCTGAAGCTCATCGGGTTCCATGCTGCCGTCTTTGCGGCAATCATCGCCTTGGGTTATGTAGCCGGAAGGCTGGTCGGGGAGATTGTGGGGAGGTCTGTTGACAGGTTCGGTTTCGATGCCACCATGAGAAAGACAGCGATCGGCAGGGTGGTGTTGAAATCCGGTTTTACCGCTTCGGAGTTAATGAAGTCTGTCAGCAAATGGTCGATATACATAGTCAGCCTTTTGTTTGCCCTTGAAAGCCTTAACATCCCGTATCTCGATGGCCCGGTTAATGCGGTGCTGGACTTCATCCCGAATCTGGTAATCGCCTTGATCATATTCATCTTTGGGGGGGTTCTCTCGGACTGGGCAGGCGAGGTCGCAAAGAAGAGCTTCTCCCACGAAGGTGCGCCCACCTTCTACACAGATCTGCTTGGGGATCTTTTGAAGCTGGTCCTCTATTTCGTGGTGATCACCATTTCGCTTACTGAGCTTGGGATTGACGTTACCATCCTTAACTTAATAGCCCAGGCGTTGGCATGGGGGATTGCCATTTTCGTGGGGGTCTCCGCGGGTATCGTCGTGGGCTGGATGCTGAAGGATCGGCTAAAAGAGATCCTGCCTGGATGAGGTTTTTCTCACGGCATTCTCGATCTTCCAGACTCTCGGGTGATCTGGGCGAACTCTGCAAGCCTCTCCTTGCCCAAGAGGTCCCCCGTCATCTTCCAGAGGTAGTTGTTAAGGGGGGATGATGGCACGTTCAACCTTGCCTCGCTCCCTAGGTTAAGTACGTCCTGCATCGGGATTATGCAGAGCCTCGATCTCGATCCCATAGCCAGCCTCACCATCTCCGTGCTGATCTCCTCCTCCCCGACCCTCCTGCCGAGGTACCTGAAGAGGTTTTCCTTCACCTCCTGCGTCGCCTCCTCCTTGAACCATCCCCTGACAGTGTTCGTGTCATGAGTCCCTGTGTACGAGACCGAGTTGACCTCGTGGCTCTCGGGTAGGTAGGGGTTGTCCGGATTCCCGTCGAAAGCAAAGATCAGGACTTTCATGCCCGGGATCCCGAGGTCCTTGATTGCAGCCTTCACGTCCTCTGTTATCACTCCAAGGTCTTCGGCCACGAAGGGCATGGAGGGGAACCGCCTCCTGAGCGTTTCGAAGAACTCCTCTGAAGGGGTTTTTACCCACTTGCCGTTCATTGCAGTCTTTTCGGTCGCAGGGACTTCCCAGTACGCGAGTAGCCCCCTGAAGTGGTCGATCCTGAGCAGGTCCAGGTCGAAAATCTCCACGTTGTGCTCTATCCTTCGCATCCACCACTCGAAACCAGTCCCCCTCAGCCTTTCCCAGTCGTAGACCGGATGCCCCCAAAGCTGCCCTGTCTTGCTGAAGTAATCTGGGGGTACCCCGCTGACGAAGAGAGCCCTGCCGTCGCCGTCGAGCTTGAACAGCTCAGAGTTGGCCCAGACATCGGCGCTGTCATGGCTCACGTAGAAAGGGAGGTCGCCGAACACCTTGATCCCCTCCCTCCTGCAGTGCCCCCTCAGCCGCCACCACTGGCTGTACGCAATGTACTGCACGAACCTGTGGAATTCTGCCTCCTCGAGCCTCCTTTTTGTGGGCTCGAGCTCTTCTGGAATCCTCCTCCTCAGACCCTCTGGCCAGAGATACCATGGGAGCCCGGACTTTTCCTTTAGCGCGGTGAAGACTGCGTAATCGTCGAGCCAATACGCGTTCCGGGCGCAGAAGCCCTCATACTCGCCTGAAAAGTCGCCCCTATTTTTGGAGAACTCCTTGTAGGCCTTCTTGAGGATCTCAAGCTTTGCAGTATGGACTGACCTGTACTGGATCCTGTCGGTTTCTGGGGCCATGATCGCGTCCAGTGCCGCCTTTTCAAGGAGCCCGTCGGCTGCGAGCAAATCCGGGCTTATCAGAAGCGGGTTCAGCGCGAAGCCAGAGCTTGAGATGTAGGGTGAATTCCCACACTCTGGGCTGGTGGGGTTGAGCGGCAGCAGCTGCCAGCAGCCCTGCCCTGTCTCCGCCAGCAGCTCAACGAAACGGTATGCCTTCGGCCCAAAGTCGCCTATGCCGTACTCCGAAGGCAGGCATGTGGGGTGAAGAAGTATTCCGCTCTCTCTATCGCTTATAGGCTCCAACCGCGCCGCCCCCATCAAGCCTTTATTCCTAACTGCTCTGCAAGAGACCTGATCTTCTCAATCCACCTGGTCGCGCTGGGATCGCCAGAGCCCTCCTTGGCCTTCATGTATCCCAGCCATCTTGATATCGTCTGGAACAGCATGTTCTGCGCAAGCCAGTAATTGATCCCGAGCTGCAGCCTTTCCACAGACCTGAGGAGCCGCTCCAGCCTTTCCATCCTGCCCAAGTCTTCGGGGTTTTCCACCAGCTGCCCCAGCTCGCGCTCGATTCGCTCCTTCGCCTCCAGCCCGATCAGTCCTTTGTCAAGTTCGATCTGCAGACTCATTGCCTCCTTGGTCAGCCTCTCGAAGATGCCTGGATCTGATTCTTCCCTGAGGGTCTCGACCATGTTGTAGGTCAAAACGACTTCAGCCGCAGACTTGAGCGCTATCGGCACCTTGAGCGAGAGCCCTTTCATGTATGTCATGACGGCTAGGTTGTCGTCGTAGACCTGCTGGAATTGCGACCTGGCCTTCCTGACTGACGCATCCAGGATCCTCTCGAGCACCTCAATCTGCCTGTCCTTGAACAAGTCCGACAGTGAACATGAGCACCCCTCTTTCCCGAAATTGAGATCGATCAGGCTTATCGCCCTTTGCACATCCCCTGCCTGGAACGCTTTTTGAAGCACCCTCTGCGCCTCAGAGAATTCCTCGACTCCCATCTGCCTCCTGACTCCGCCGAATATGTTGTGGTCCCCGAGCCAAAGGGCTGCGTACCAGATCTCGTCCTCCTCCAGGGTGATTGCCGAAATCACCCTCGAGTTGCCAGTGATGAGTACGTTCTTACCAACCCTCTGCCGCTCGTATGCCTTGTCCTCGACGATGTAGCAGTAAACCCTGTGGGGACCTCCTTTCTCACCGTTGAATATAGAAGATATCGCGTGGTGTATCCCGACCCGCGTCAGGTTGACTTTGGACGGATTGACAAATGCCTCATAAATCTTAGCACCGTCCCCGAATGTGCTGTAGTTGCTCTTAGCCGCCCTAAGCCTTTCAAGGTACTCCTGCTCGAGGTCCGTCCCCGTGACTTCCTTAAGGAGCTGGACGACCCTGGCTGCATGCTTCATAATCTGGACAGCCTCTATCCTCGAAATGTCGTCGAAGAACCAGCCACAGCTTGTCTGCATGAGCATTGAGTGTCGTTGCATCTCGAGCAATTTCAGGATTTTTGACCTGTCATGCTTGCTGAGATCCGACTTGAAATTCCTCTTGAAGAAGAGGTCGATATTCTCCCGAGATCGGTCCAAGACAACGTCTATGTACTTGTCCCTTTCATCCCAAGGCTTCTCCGAGTACTCTCTCATCTCGTTCTCGTAAGCCTCTGCAGCGTTGTCCCTCAGCCAGTCCATCGCCTCCCTTAGGGGCCTCCTCCACCTCTGCAGCGCGCAAACCCCTGTCTTGCAGCCGCATTCTTCCCTCCACCTCTCGACGCCATGCTCGCAGCTCCACGAGGTCCCCTCGGCGATCTCAACCTCGTCCTGGGGTGGGTTCATCTCGAGGAACTCCCCAAAATTGGTCAACCTTGCAAGGTTGTTTGCATTGATGTAATGCAGGCAGTAAGAGAGGGCCATCTCGCCAAATTTGTGGTGGTGCCCATAAGTCTCCCCGTCAGTCGCGATGCTCAAGATCTGGCTCCCGTTACCCTCTGTAAAACCTGATATTATCCTCTTTGCGAATGCCTCGCCGTCGTTCAGGAGCCCGCCGAATGCCACCTCCTTCGAAATCGCCTCGTTGTAGAAGAAGATGCTGATGGCCTTCCCGGAGGGGAGCCTGCACAAATAGGGGCGGTTGGTGCAAAGGGCGCCGTTGCGCACCTCCTTCCATTCGCCTTCGCCTGATATCCTCACCCTCTTCGCCTGGTGAGGCGCTAGGATCGTGAACTTGATCCCCTCCTGAGCGAGGGCCTCGAGGGTCGGCGTATCCACCGCAGTCTCAGGGAGCCACATCCCTTCCGGGTCCCTCCTGAACCTCGCCTTGAAGTCCGCCACCCCCCACCTGACCTGGGTGATCCTGTCCCTGTGATTAGCGAGCGGCATTATCATGTGGCTGTACGCCTGCGCGATCGCAGATCCGTGCCCGAATTCCCTCCTGCTCTTCATGTCAGCTTCCAGTATCGCCTCATACGTCTCCTGGGCGTTCCTTTCCATCCATGAGAGCAAAGTCGGACCGAAGTTGAAGCTGATCATCGAGTAGTTGTTCACTATGTCGACTATCCTTCGGTCAGGCCCCATTATCCTGGAGGCTGTGTTTGGGGCATAGCACTCTGCGGTGACCCTCTGGTTCCAGTCGTGGTAAGGGTGGGCCGACTCTTGGACCTCGACCTCTTCGAGCCACGGGTTCTCCCGCGGCGGCTGGTAGAAGTGCCCGTGGATGCAGACAAACCTCTCCAAATTTTATCACGTTCTCCTGGATCACCTTTTTCCAGTTTTGGATATAAAAATACACAAGGCGGGTGCTTCGGAACCCTATGCTGGCACATGATCGCTACTTTTTTAACCTACCTGCTTACTTATTACCCGGTTGGGGGATTAGAGACTGCAGACGAAGGACAAGATCACCGTTGTGGATCGCCTCAAAGGATACATAAACAGCATCGTTGAGGTCCACCTCATGGATGAGCAGGTCATCACCGGGAGGCTTGTGCAAGTGGACGAGGATCTTCTCAACATATTCCTGGAGGACTGCACAGACCTCTCCGGAAAGGTCTCGCCTGCGGCCGTGATAATGGGGGCTTCCATCTCCCACATCAACATAGTCTCGCTTCCTGCGTGCGAGTCGCTCGACGACAAGGTCTACGACCTGATCTCGAAGAACGGCGAGATGACAGTGAACGAGATAGCAAAGATCCTCAACGCGAAGCCGAGCAGCGTCAGCTCAGCCCTAGGGCGGCTGAAGAGGAACGGGATGCTCCCCGACACTAGAAGGAACCTCCGCAATCCATGAAGATCAGCTTTTTATCCAGAGCCGCGATTAGATTATTGGGCGGGCTATGATGAATTGTCCCGATGACTTCTCGGAATGATTTGGATCTTGAGTGCATGACGCCTGCCCAGATCTTTCTATGGTCGTATTCCTTGCCCCTTCAATAAAAAATAAAAGCCTACTTTATCCCTGCTTGTCTTCAGTGAGCGCAGTTGCCACACGCAACAGTGAGATGGACCGGAGGCTTGAAGTTTGAGGGGATTGATAGCCAGGGCCACATGACCCTCATGGAGGCGCACAAGAACTATGGCGGTATGGGGGAAGGGACCACGCCAATGGATCTCTTCCTGATCGCCTTGGGCGGCTGCGCAGGCATTGACATTGTTATGATGCTCGAGGCAAGGAAGCAGCAGCTCGAGTCCTACGAGGTGATCATAGACGGGGAGCGCAGGGAGGAGCATCCGAAATTCTTCAAGAAGATCGCGCTCCGGTTCGTGCTGAAGGGGAATCTTGACGACAACGTGGTGGATCGGGTAGTGACCCTAACGATGACTAAGGTCTGCCCAATAGCCGCCATGCTGAGCAAGATAGCCGAGGTCACCTGGAGCTACGAGATCGTAAGGGGCTAATCTTTTCGGGATCCTTTGCTAAAATCCGACCGATCCTACCGAATCCTTATTATAGAAAATTAAAGATCCTTTACCCTGCGGTGTTTTTTCTTGAAGATAGCAGTATTTACATGGGAGTTCCCGCCGATGGTTGTGGGGGGCCTGGGGACTTTCACCTACGAGCTCTCTATCGCCCTCAGGCGCTTGGGGCACGAGGTCGCCGCCTTCACTATGAACAACGGCACGCTGAAGACAAGGGAGGTCGTCGACGGTATCGAAGTCCATCGTCCAAAGTTGATAGACTTCTCCGATACGCTCCCCGAGTTCGAGTCCGAGGAGATGAGGCGCTCTGGGACTGCAGCGAAGTTCTTCTCGAAGGTTCTGGTGTACAACCTGCTGGTCAGCACCAAGATAGCGAATGACCTCATCCCCAAAGAAGGGAGATCCTTCGACCTGCTCTCTGTGCACGACTGGCTCTCCGCAATGGCCGGGATAGCGCTCAAGAAGGCGACTGGGATCCCGATGGTCTTCCACATCCACTCGACCGAGCGTGGTCGTAGCCTGGGCAGGGGCTCCTCGATAATATACGATCTGGAGAAGAAGGCAGCCAGCTTCGCGGACAGGATCGTGACAGTTTCCAACGCGATGCGTGACGAGCTGATCGCCTGCGGCTTTCCACCTGAAAAGATAGATGTCGTCTGGAACGGGGTCGACACTTCGAAGTATTCACCAGATAGGGTTAAAATGGAGGAGCGGCAAGCGATTCGATCGCGATACGGCGTACCCGATGGCGACCGGATGCTGATCTTCTTGGGGCGCCTGACCGCTGTGAAAGGGGTTGAAAGGCTCGTCATGGCGATGCCCCACATACTCCAGAGTTTCCCGAACACTAGGCTTGTCATTGTCGGCAAAGGCGACCTTGAGGGGGAACTACTCCGCCTGTCCGAGAATCTTGGGATCAAGGACAGGATCGCATTCGATTTCAGGATGCTACCAGAGGAAGAAAGGATACGTGTCTATGCCGCATCGGACATCGCCGTCTTCCCGAGCATCTACGAGCCTTTTGGGATCGTGGCGCTGGAGGCGATGGCAATGGAGAAGCCCGTCGTCGTCGGGGCGAGGGGGGTGAGCGGCATGAGGGAGATCGTTGTGAACTACGGCGATCGCCAGTGCGGTTACCACATCAACCCTTACGATCCCATGGACATCGCATGGGGCGTGAACAACCTTCTCGGCGACCCCGAGAAGATCGAGAGGTACGGTAAGAACGCACGCGCCAGGGTGCTAGAGAGCTTCACGATGGAAATGGTATCCAGGAGGGTTTCTGACATCTACGGTTCTATTGTCGGGAAAACTTCGGCGACTAATAAGTAAAAATGTGGTGCGGCCGCCGGGATTTGAACCCGGGTCCTTAGCGTTCTACAGGCATTAGCCTTTGGCAGGCTAACGTCCTA
>JAULTB010000023.1:0-18918 GCA_038801655.1 Candidatus Methanosuratincola thermotaenarum
GATGAGGACGGATACTTCTGGCTACTCGGTAGGGCGGACGAGGTCCTCAAGGTGGCAGGGCATCGGATAGGGACCATAGAGCTGGAGGACGCCCTCATATCGCACCCGGCTGTGGCCGAGTCGGCTGTGGTCGGCAAGTCCGACCCGATAAAGATGCAGGTGCCGGTGGCGTTTGTCGTGCTACGCCCAGGGTACATACCGTCGCCGCAGCTGAGGATCGAGCTGATAAACCACATAAGGAGCACGATCGGACCGATAGCCGCACCTGGGGCGGTCTACTTCGTGGACAAGCTCCCGAAGACGAGGAGCGGGAAGATAATGCGGAGGGTAATAGCCGCAGTTGTTGAGGAGCGCCAGCTGGGGGACATCACCACGCTCGAGGACGAGGCTAGCGTGGACGAGGTGAAGCGCGCATACGAGGAGCTGAAGGCAGAGCTCCTCACCATGAAGGGGTAGCCTCCAGTCGTTTTTGGCAGGTGGTCCCTTGGTTCTATACGATCTCATCATTGTCGGCGGAGGGCCCGCCGGCCTCGCGGCAGCCGTCTACGCGAGGAAACGGCTCCTCAATACCCTCGTGCTTACGATGGACATCGGCGGGCAGGTCCTCCAGACCGAGAAGATCGACAACTACCCTGGGTACTTGGAGAAGAGCGGGATGGGGCTGGCTGCCGCCTTCGAAGCCCAGGCCAAGGAGTACGGGGCAGAGTTCGTCCTTGCCGAAGTGACGAGGATAGACAAAGAGGGCGATGCCTTCAAGGTCCATACTTCAGCAGGCGACTTCGACTCGAAGGCCGTGATCGTCACTGGGGGCAGGCAACCCCGCCGCCTCTGCGTCCCGGGAGAGGATCGTTTCTTAGGCAAGGGGGTAAACCTCTCGCTGAGGTGCAATCCCGACAGGATAAAAGGCAAGGTTGTGGCAGTTGTGGGCGGCGGCAACACTGCACTCCAGCGCTCCGAGCTCATCTCTGGGTTCGCCGCGAGGGTCTACCTCATACACCGCAGGGACTCCTTCAGGGGCGATGAGTTGACTCTCGTGCGCCTGAGGTCTGTCCCCAACGTGGAATTCTTGCTTAACACGGTGATAACCGAGATGAGGGGCGGGGACGCCCTCGAGTCAGTGGTGGTTAAAAACACCGCTACTGGAGAGGAAAAAGAACTGAGGGTCGATGAGGTCTTCTTGGACATAGGCAGGGACATAAAGCTCGACTATGTCAAGCATCTTGTCGAGACAGACGCTGCTGGAAAGATCATCACAGACAAATCCGGGCGGACTAGCTGCGAGGGCCTCTTCGCAGCGGGCGACATCACCGACACGCCGTATGCGCAGGTGATAATCGCGGCAGGGCAGGGTGCTGCGGCAGCCCTTACGGCATACAGCTACATAAAAAAGAGGCCGGGCGAGATCTGCTACTGACACAAGAGCAGATACCAACGCTAAGCTTGATCCTGTGCTCCCGCGCCTGCGACTCCTGGACAGCTCGATTCGCGATTTTAAAGATTCCGCCCTATTTTGTTTTGTGGCTTTATTGCACGGTTATATAAGATATATATACTACTTTAGCATCCCGTCTATCGGTCGGGAAAGCCATGTTCTTGGATCTGACCGGGCCTGCGGGGGTCTTCGTGCTGGCGTTGCTGGTGGCTGCCCTCGTGTACTTTTGCGGGCGGTCTGGAAGCAAAAACGTTGGCGAAGCGGCAGAAAGGGGCTCCAAGCTCCAGCCATACGCGTGCGGCGAGGAGTTCCCGCCTGAGCAGGTTCCTGTGAGCATCCACATGTTCGATTTTGCTGCCTTCTTCCTGATATTCGACGTCATTTCGATTGTCCTGATCTTCTCCTTCTCTGCGTCCAATGTCCTCCTCCCTATTGCCTACATCGCTCTCTCCGGGTTGGCACTTTATGCCATAATAACATACAGGAGGCGCTGATGTGGGCATAATCGACTGGGCATTCAGGAAGAGTCCTTGGATCTTGCACTTCAACACCGGATCATGCAATGGCTGCGACATCGAGATATTCGCGACCATGACGCCAAAATATGACATCGAGCGCCTCGGCGCACTGCTCAAGGGAAGCCCGAGGCATGCTGACGTCCTCGTGGTGAGCGGACCAGTAACCAGGCAGGCGAGCGGAAGGATACTCAGGATATACGAGCAGATGCCCGAACCGAAGAAGGTGGTTGCGGTCGGCACCTGCTGCATAAGCGGGGGAGTCTTCTCGAATGGGGGCAAGGGACCTTGCTACAATGTCTATCCGGGACTCGATTCGATAGTTCCGGTCGACGCATATGTCCCGGGTTGCCCGCCGAAGCCCGAGGCGATACTCGACGGGATATCCAAGGTCGCAAAGGGATCAGGGGTTGGTTGCAAATGAACGCGGAAGAAGCCATTCGGGATCTGTCTGGGACGGAAGGCATCCAGGACGTTAAGGCGCTATCGGAGAGGCGCGTCCTCGTGACATGCTCAAGGGGCGCTTACAGGGGTCTCGTGGGGCGACTGGCAGGGCTGGGGCTAAACCATGTGGTCGCGATGACTGGGGTGGACATGAAGGAGGGGATCGATCTCCTGCTCCATCTGGGCTCCTCGCTGATGGTCACTGTCAGGGTGAGGTTGGACCTATCAGACCCGAAGATAGCCTCAGTATCCGACATTCTGCCTGGGGCAGAGATGCGGGAGCGGGAGGTCCGCGACCTGCTCGGAGTCGAGTTCGAGGGTCACCCGTCGCCTGTCAGGTTCATGGTTTCTGAGGACTGGCCCGCCGGGGTCTACCCGCTCAGGAGGTCGTTCACACCTGCCGCTCCGGAGCCAAGGAGGTCTGGTCCGAGATGAGCTCGAGCTACGAGAGGATATTCGACATACCCATAGGTCCCCAGCACCCCGCGCTGAAGGAGCCTGCGATGCTCAAGCTGAAGGTCGATGGGGAGCATGTGGTGGGCGTCGACTTGGACGTGAGCTACAACCACCGCGGCATCGAGAAGGCTGCAGAGTACAGGACCTACATACAGAATCTGTACCTGATCGAGAGGATCTGCGGGATCTGCAACGTGGCGCAGACCCTTACCTACTGCCTAGCTGTGGAGTCTCTGCACGGCAAGGAGATACCTCCCCGGGCTAGGTTCCTGAGGATCTTGGCTGAGGAGATCTCGAGGATAAACAGCCATCTCCTTTGGCTCGGGGTCGCTGCCCACGAGATAGGGTTCGATACGTTCTTCATGCACGTCTGGCTTGACCGCGAGATCACGCTGGGGCTGATGGAGGCGCTCTCGGGGAACAGGATCACCTCATCGTACAATGTGATCGGTGGGGTGAGGCGTGACGTGACCGAGGATCTCCTCTCAAGGATAAGGAAGGGGCTTGACGAGCTCGAGCCGAGGGTCAAGAGGTACAGGGAGATCGTACTCAATGACAGGTCGATCCTGAAGAGAACCCAGGGGGTCGGGATCCTGAGCCCTGCGGACGCTGTGGCGACTTCTGCGGTGGGGCCGACGCTCAGGGCCTCTGGGATTAAGTCGGACGTCAGGGCCGATGACCCGTATTCCTCCCACGACCAGGTCCCGTTCAACGTCATCACAGCAGACGGCTGCGACGCCCACGCCAGAATAATCGTCAGGCTCGACGAGATACTCGAGTCGATCCAGATGTGCAGGCACTGCGCTTCCAGGCTGCCTGCTGGGCCCATACTTCAGAGGCTCCCGAGGCGTGCCCCCCAGGGCGAGGCGATGTCCAGGGTCGAGGCCCCGAGGGGGGAGCTCTTCCACTACATATGCTCAGACGGGTCCGACAAGCCGTACAGGTGCAAAGTGAGCACTCCGACGCTGGCGAACCTCCCTGCGCTGGTCAGGATGCTCACGTCGAAGGGCAAGTATGTGGTGAACATAGCCGACGTGCCCGTGATACTCGCTTCGATCGACCCATGCTTCAGCTGTGCTGCGCGCGTAGAGCAGTCGGGGGGCGTCTAGGCTTGGAGCCCGTTCTCTTGTCGATCATACAGACGGTTGTGTTCCCTGGCTTCCTGTTCCTGATAGCAATCTCGTTCCTCTACGAGTGGCTGGACCGGAAGATCTACGCCTGGATGCAGTTCCGCGCGGGCCCCGTCCTGGCCGGGCCTGTCGGCATCCTGCAGCCTCTCGCGGACTTCCTCAAGCTCATGGGCAAGGAGGACATCACCCCAGCGTATGCAGATCGCCGGATATTCGGCGCCGTGCCGATCATGATGGTCGCGCTCATCCTCACATTCTGGGCGGTCGTACCGGTAACCGGACCAGCCGGGCTTGTCAGCTTCAGGGGCGATGTTGTGTTTGCCGTGGTATCTATGACGTTCTTCTGTATGCTGGTCTTCCTCGGCGGGTTCTCTTCTGCTGACCGGTTCTCGCTTCTTGGAGCCGAGAGGGCCGTTCTCCAGCTGCTCGGGTTCGAGATACCGCTCATGCTCTCGCTGACTGGGGTCTGCATACACACAGGGGGGCTCTCCCTGTCAGAGATCGTGTCCTGGCAGGCGGAAAACGGGTGGTCCTTGCTGGGCCCCCAGGCGATAGGATTCATCATATTCCTGATAGCCGCCCAGGCTGAGCTCGAGAGGATTCCCTTCGACATACCTGAGGCGGAGCAGGAGATAGTGGCAGGGTGGCTCACCGAGTACTCTGGGAGGAAGCTCGCCCTCATCAGGCTTGCGAAGGATATGGAGCTGGTCTTCGTCTCTGGTCTGGCCGTTGCGCTCTTCCTCGGGGGGCCGATTGGGCCGTCCCCCGCAGGTCTGGAGTGGCTGGTGTACCCTGCTTACTTCATGATCAAATTAGCCCTCGTCGTGTCGATGCTCGCATTCATCAGGGGCCTCTTCGCGAGGGTCAGGATCGACCAGATGGTCTCTTTCGGATTGCGTTATTTGGTCCCCATCTCGCTCGCGCAGGTCGCGGCTACCATACTGTGGAGGCTGGTCTGATGTCAGTACTCCGCGACATAATCGAGAGGAAAGCCCGGCGAGAGAAGATACGCCGGCACGCCCTCACTGGGGAAGGAAAGGTCGAGACCGACCCGTCATTCCGAGGCAGGGTAGGGCTCAAGAGGGAGCTGTGCATCGGCTGCTCGCTCTGCGAGAAGGACTGCCCATCGGCTGCAATCCAGATAGTCCAGGACGAGAAGGGGAAGCGCCCCGTCTTCTTCCTCGACAGGTGCATGTTCTGCGGGCAGTGCAAGGAGAGCTGCCCGACGAAGGCTATATACATGAGCAGCGAGCTTCAGCTTCCCGTGTTCGACAGGAGCGAGCTGGAGGTCAGATGATCGATGATCGACTTGGTTGTGGCTGCAATGATCGTCGCATTCGCGCTCATAGCAGTCCACGTGTCGGACCTGGTGAGGATGGCAATAGCCTTCTCTGCAATGAGCCTGATGATCGCCGTGTCATTCTACCTGCTTGGCTCCGCGTACGCCTCAGCCTTCCAGATCGCCATTAATGCTGGGGCGGTGACGATATTGTTCTTGGCCATGATCCACGTGATGAAGAGGAGGAGGCTCGACTGATGGCTGGGGAAGGGCAGGCAGGGGACGCGGATCGGGCGTGGGAGTCGTGCCGCGGCCGACAGGAGGGGGAGCCTGGGATGGTCGCCCGCGGCTGGATAAGGTGGGCCGGCATGCTGG
Source organism: Candidatus Methanosuratincola thermotaenarum (assembly GCA_038801655.1). Taxonomy (GTDB): domain Archaea; phylum Thermoproteota; class Methanomethylicia; order Methanomethylicales; family Methanomethylicaceae; genus Methanosuratincola; species Methanosuratincola thermotaenarum. The sequence continues at coordinate 5,632 of JAULTB010000023.1, forward strand.
CGGTGGTCGCGGCGCTGGCAATCCTAACCATCGCATTCAACCAGTCCTTCACCATATCCGCGCCATGGCAATCAGCAGCGCCCTTCGACGACGACCCGGGCTTTCTCTGGGATTTCCGGGGGATCGACGTGGCGGTGCAGGGTGTGATCATCTTGGCTGCTACTGTCGCGGTAACCTCCCTGCTGAGGGAGTACAGCGTGGTGGGAGAGGATGAGTGAGGTATTCAGCGCTGCTGCATTGGCCCTCTTCTTCATAGGGCTCTACTGCATCGTGACCAGGCGGAACATGATAAAGACAGTCCTTGGGATCGAGATAATGACCTCTGCAGTGAACCTTAACTTCATGTCGTATGCATCCTCAGGGGGCGCATCCGACCCGCTGGGTACGAGCATTGTGATAGTCTCGGTTTCGGTAGGGGCCGCCATAGCTGCGCTCGCCCTCTCGATGGTGATCGCAGTCTACCGCAAGACTGGGAGCGTGGACGTCAGGGAGCTGAGGAGGCTGAAGTGGTGAGCGACCTTCCCGTTTACCTCCCGTTGGTGCCGCCCCTGGCAGGCGCTGTGGTCCTGACTGCCACATCTTCCCTATACAGGAAGAGGAGATATGGCGCCGCGAGGTGGCTCGTCTCGCTGACTTCCCTCTTGGCTTCGCTAGCCTTGCTGATACTGATGGTCCCTTCGGTGCCTGCGTCTTACCAGCTTGGGGGTTACGGCCCGCCCGCCGGCTCCTGCCTGCGCCTCGACGCCCTATCGGCCTTCCTCTGCCTCACCGCTGTCGCGATCACTTCTCTCTCGGTCGCCTTCTCCTACAGGTACATGGAGCACGACCGCGGGAAGAACAGGTACTACTCCCTGATGCTCCTGCTCACGGCAGGGCTGCTTGGCGTCTTTTTGTCGGGCGACCTCTTCACACTCTTCGTCTTCTGGGAGCTCATGTGCGTCTCGTCTTATGCGCTCGTCGCATTCAGGAAGCACGAATGGGAGCCGCTCGAGGCCGGCTTCAAGTACCTGGTGATGAGCACCGTCGGCTCGCTGGTGGCGCTGTACGGGATCTCGCTCATTTACGGGATCGCTGGGACGCTCGAGATATCCGGGATAGGGGCTGCGCTCTCGGGTGCCGGACTCGTCGGGTACTTCCCGCTTGCCATGATCGTCGCAGGGTTCGGCGTGACGGCTGCGATAGTCCCGTTCCACACCTGGCTACCCGACGCCCACCCCGCAGCGCCGAGCCCAGTCAGCGCAGTACTCTCTGGGCTGGTGATAAAGGGCGGCGTGTACGCCATATTCAGGGTGCTGTTCACTGGGTTCACATCGTATGGCTTCGCAGTCCCTCTGATGATCCTGGGGGCTGCCACGATGACCCTCGGTAACCTGATGGTGTTCGCGCAGCAGGACATCAAGCGGTTCTTCGCCTACAGCAGCGTCGCCAACATGGGCCTGATCTTGATGGCAGGCGGCGCGGCGTCGCAGATCGCTGTGGCACACCCAGCAGACGCGGGGCTGGCTTATGTCGCGATGGCTGGGGCGCTCTTCCATGTCCTCAACCACGCGCTTGGCAAGTCGCTCCTGTTCCTCTCATCCGGATCGATGATCCACTCTGCCAAGACCAGGTCGATCCAGTCCCTCGAGGGGATCGCGAGGAGGATGCCCTGGTCCGGAGGGGCAATGGCTATCGGGCTCCTGAGCCTCGCAGGGGTGCCCCCGTTGGGCGGTTTCTGGAGCAAGCTAATGGTTCTTGCGCCGCTGGCTGCGCTCCTGCCGGCTGGGGATCCTGCCCTCGCTGCAGCCTTTGTCGTGGTGCTTGCCAACAGCCTGATCGCAGCCGGGTACTACACCTGGCTTGCCCAGCGGATCGCGTTCAAGCCCGCAGCCGTCCCGGAGAGCGTGGGGGAGCCCCCTCTCTCGATGGTGATCCCAGTCGTGATCCTCTCGCTCGTGTGCATATGTGTGACCTTCGCCTTGCCGTGGATCATTCCCGCGTTCGAGTCTATCTCCAGGTCTCTGATGGGGGTGTGATGGGTGGCAGTGGTCTCTGGTGACTGGATAGGGTTGGCGCCTGCCTGGCTCTGCTGGCTCGTCCCATTTGCTGGGGCTCTGCTGGTGCTGGCATTGAGCAAGATCAGCAGGAGGACAATGGAGATCATTGGGGCAGCATCTGTGGCGGCGTCCGCTGCGCTAGCCCTGGTCATGGCGACCTGGATCCCAGGGGCCGACTTCCCGATAAGGCTCACGACCCCATGGGTGCAGCTCGCTGGCCCCTCGGGGGACCTCCTGGTGCCCGCCATAGCCTTCGGGATCCTCGTGGATCCTGTAAGCATAATACTTGCCAATGTCGTCGCCGCCGTCGGGGCGCTGATCATGGTCTACTCGATCAGGTACATGGGAGACGAGCCTAGCACCACGCGGTTCTGGTTCCTGATGGACGCATTTGTCGGCAGCATGCTCTTCCTCGTGATGTCCGACAACCTGGTCCAGATGCTCTTCGGTTGGGAGGGCGTCGGCCTCTGCTCCTACGCACTGATCGGCTACTGGTACAGGGACTCGAAGGACCAGAAGGGCTGGCTGACTACTTGGGTCGGCGAGGGCAACGAGTCGTACCCGCCTTCGCACGCCGGGATGAAGGCTTTCCTGATGACAAGGTTCGGCGACGTGCTCATGATTGCGGGGGTGATCCTCCTCGCCATCTCCGCTGGGTCTTTCTCCTTCCTGGAGATCGCTGGGCGCGTGGGTTCTGCTGGCGCCAATCCCCTCCTGCTCCCTGCCTCGCTCCTGATCCTATTCGGCGCGATAGGGAAGTCCGCCCAGCTCCCTCTGATGGAGTGGCTCCCTGACGCGATGACCGGGCCCGCGCCAGTCAGCGCGCTGATACATGCGGCGACGATGGTCAAGGCAGGGGTCTACCTCGTTGCCCGCGTCTTCCCGATATTCTACATAGCCGCGGCTGCAGACCCTGGTCTGATCCGCTTCTTCGAGATCGCCGCATGGGTCGGGGCAGCCACCGCTTTCGTCTCCGCCACGCAGGCAGCCGTCTCGACCGAGCTGAAGAAGGTACTCGCATACTCCACCGTGAGCCAGATAGGGTACATGATGCTTGCGATGGGGGTTGCAGGCACAATGGCCGAGTTCTACATCGGGTACGCTGGCGGGATATTCCACCTGATGAGCCACGCAGTCTTCAAGGCGGCGCTATTCCTCGCGTCCGGCGCAGTCATACACGCCACCGGGTCCCGTTTCATGCACCACATGGGCGGCCTGAGGAAAAAGATGCCCCTCACTTTCCTAGGGGTCCTCATCCCCTCGCTCTCGCTCATGGGGGTGCCGGTCCTGTTCAGCGGGTTCTGGAGCAAGGACATGATCCTCGAGGCCGTACTCGAGTCTGGCAGCCTCCCCCTGCTCGCGGTCTCGCTCGCGACCGTCTCGCTCACTTGCTTCTACACGGTAAGGATGGTGGGAAAGGTCTTCTTCGGATCCCCCTCTGAGCCTGTAGAGGGCAGTGGTGGTGGCGCGGATGGGCACCACTCGGGCGACCCATCGCCGCTGATGTCCTTGCCCGTGCTCGCCCTCTCGGCTGCGACCGTTGCCATGGGGGTTTTTGGGGTATATGAGCGGGAATGGCTGGCAGGGCTGCTCGGCGGGTATATCGGGTCCCTGATCGGGATCCACGGCGAGATCCACTTGGGGGATCCTAGCGCTCAGATCCTGGTCTCAGGTGCTTCCCTCGCCTTCATAGTTATCGGGGCCGTCCCTGCGTACCTGATCTACGTAAGGGGGATGCGGAGCCCCAGCTGGAGCCCCTTTAGAAGCATCGGCTCCTTCTTCGCAAACAGGTGGTACATCAACAGGGCCTACTACGCGCTATTTGTCTGCCCTGTGTTCAGGCTGGGGGGTTGGATTGCGGACCGGGTCGAGGAGGGCTACTTCCGGTCAGCAGAGCGCTCAGCCCAGTCCTCGCTGCTGGGGCTCGTCGAGAGGCTCAAGAAGACCCACACCGGGGGGCTCAATGAGAACCTCATAGCAGCGCTTGCAGGTATGATCCTTATCGTCATAATGCTCCTGTTGGTGGTGGTTTCATGATGGAAATCCAGAGCAGCCCCGCTACACTGTACCTCGTTGCAGCCCTCTTGGCGTCCTCGCCGGTCGCATTCGCGCTGGAGAGGCTGGGGAGGCGCGCCCCAGCGATCTTCTCTGGCGCCTTCCTGATTGCTTCTGGGCTGGTCTTGGCACTGTCAGGAGCACTCGGGGGGACCTTCTTCATGCTCGCGGATCTGCCGTTCTTGGGGAGGATCGCGCTCTTCGCAGACGGGCTCTCCTCGCCGTTGCTGATCGCGCTGCTCGCGATAGCCGGGCTCGTCTCGATCTCCGGCTGCAGTGGGGAAGCAAAGCCGCAGCGCGGGTTCCAAGCGCTCTTCCTCCTCTATGTCGCTGGCGTTGCAGGGCTCTTCCTCTCGGCAAACCTTGTGCTGCTCTTCGCCTTCCTCGAGCTGACGCTCATCGCCTCCTGGCTTGCGCTCGGGTGGTGGGGCGGTCAGGGCCGGGGCAGGGCATCGATCAAGTACTTCATCTACACCGAGCTCGGCGCGCTGATGCTTCTCGCCGGGATCCTGATCCTATGGGGGTCGGCTGGGACACTCGATGCCCTTTCTGCCCCCTCCAGCACACCCCCCTCACCTGGGGCGATGCTCGGGATCGCGTTCATAATCGCCGGCGTCTTCGTCAAGAGCGCCGTATTCCCGGTGCATGGCTGGCTCCCTGACGCGTATTCCGAGTCCCCGCCTAGGCTCGCGGCCGCCCTCTCGTTTTCCACTATAGCGGTGGGCGCATACCTGCTGCTGAGGATCTTCGGTTCTTTCCTGCCCGGCGCGCTATCGGATCCAAGCGTCTCAGGGGTCCTGGCTGCTTTCGGCCTCTTCAACATCCTCTACGGGGGGATCGCAGCGATCAGGCAGAGGGATCTCCGGAGGGTGCTCTCCTACTCGAGCATCAGCCAGGCAGGGTACGTCCTCATCGGCGTAGCTTCGGCGACCTATATAGGATTCCTCGGCGTCCTGATCTGGGCAGTTGCGCACGGCTTCGGGAAGTCTGCGCTCTTCCTCATATCAGGGGAGTACCGGGGCTCCCTCGGGACGGACTCGCTGGATGGCCTGGGAGGCCTCGCTGGCAAGATGCCCGCGACCTCCTCGTCGCTCCTCCTGTCCTTCCTGAGCCTTGCGGGCATCCCGCCGACGCTGGGTTTCTGGGGCGAGTTCTTCATACTCTTCGGTTTCGCCTCCTCCCTCCTCTCGGCTGGGCTCGATCCTTTCCGGCTGGGGGTGCTTGTGATTGCAGCCGCATCCACCGTGGTCTCGGCGGCCTACGGGCTATGGACCGCGAGGCGAATACTGTACGGGGAGGCAAAACCTGCATCTGCGGGCGCCCGAGACAGGATCTCTTTCGTTTTGCCGGTCATCGCAATGGTTTTGGCACTCGTCGCCCTCGGCATTTTGCCATTTCTACTCACCGGCGCATTCTGGATCTACCCTGGCTGACTGGGGTTTATTGGGCAAAAGAGCGGCGTAGGGGGTCCTGCATCCGACCCGCTGCACCCTACTCTCCCTTCAGCGCGTTGAACCACTTCTTGCTCCTGAGCCTGCTGGCGAGGAGGGGTATGCAGTCCTTCCTGCCGTATATCGTGTAGGTCAGCGCCATCCTTCCAGATCCCTTGTCCTCCTCTATGCCCTCGAACCTGAAGTTCTTCGCGCACGCGGCTATCTCCCCCTCTACCTCGCCGGGGTCGACTATCTCGCTCGTGTAGACGGTGACCTTCTCCTGGGTCCCGATCCCTTTCCTGTCGAGTGCCCTGTCGAGTGCCAGCGAAGCCAGCACGAGGGCGTAGAGCGTACCTGCCACTACATACTCCCCCAGCGCCATAATCACGCCGAAGCAGGCGAAGAACCAGATGCTCGCAGCCGTGGTGAACCCGAAGATCTTGTTCGAAGTCTTTATCAGCGCACCGGCGCCGAGGAAGCCTGTCGCGGTAACTATGGCAGCCAGGAGAGGGACTGCCCCCTCTTGCACCTCCTCCAGCGCGACTATCGAGAGCCCACATGCTGCCATCGCCACAAAGACATAGATCCCGAACCCAGCGGGCTTGAACGAGCGCTGCCTCTGTATGCCGAATGCGAGTGCAAGGATGAATGTCGCTACCACTTTGGCAACTATGCTGAAAATTTCCATACGCATCACCCGCAAAGAGCATTCTGAAGGTCAGCGCCGGCTTTTAAGGCTATCGTCCTACGATCGGCAAAACCTCCTACAAGCCGCCGGAAAGGAGGGTCTCAGGTGGGCTATCAAAAAGCCTATCTGACTGATCCCTGCAAGTCATCCCTGTGTTTGCGAATGAGGAAGAGCGCACTATACTTGCTCATCACGGTCTTCTTCTGGGGCACTTCCTTCATTTTCGTGAAGATTGGCCTCGAGGAAGTCCCCCCTGTGACGCTGGCAATGCTGAGGTTCGCGATAGCGATCCCTTTGCTCTTCCTTTTGATGCGGCGCCCTCTGGGTCAGCCTCTAAGCAATGAAAAGAAGGAGTGGGTGCCGCTCCTCTTCTTGGGGCTGACTGGAGTCACCCTGTACCACCTCTTCCAGAACGTCGGGATGGGGTTCACGAGCGCCTCAGAGTCCAGCGTCATAATCGCCTCGAACCCCGTCTTCATAGCACTCTTCAGCAGGATCCTGCTTGGCGAGAGGCTCTCCAAGGCGAAAGCGACGGGGATCCTCATCGCATTCTCCGGGGTGATCCTGGTGGTGCTCAGGGACGGCATCTCTTTCGGGAGCCCCTCATTCCTCGGGGACCTGATCTGCCTCGGCTCGGTCTTCTCCTGGGTCGCCTACTCCCTATACACGAAGAAGAGGCTCCTCAGGAGCAGCCCAATTGAGATTACAGCCTACTCTTCGCTATTCGGGATGATCTTCCTTGCGCCCATTGCCTTGGCGATCGAGGGCTTTGCAGTCCCCGTGCTCCCTTCTTCTTGGCTTTCGCTGATAATGCTCGGCGTCTTCTCCTCTGCAGTGGGATATCTGCTATGGAACAGGTCTCTCTCTGAGATAACCGCCTCGGAGGCTGGATCCTACCTCTTCCTGATCCCCGTGATAGCCTCGGTCTCGGCATTCATATTCCTGGGGGAGCGCCTTGACGGGCCCTTCTTCATCGGATCCGCCCTCGTAATACTGGGGCTGATCCTCACGACGAGATGATCCAGGACTAGCCCGAAAGTGACAGTCTATGGGCTGTTTGACAGACGGAAACCTGTGTAAAAACGTCGCAAAAGATAAATCGCATGCCGGATATTTCTACCAAAAGTGTCAACAATGGAGGAAATTATCGTAACAACAACCGAGCAGGTTTCGGGCTTCAAGGTCGCAAAGATACTCGGGATAGCAAGGGGCGCGACCGTAAGGGCAAAGCACCTTGGGAAGGACATTGTGGCAGGGCTGAGGAACATCGTCGGCGGCGAGGTCAAGGAGTATACTGAGATGCTAGCCGAGGCTAGGGACATCGCTTTGAAGGGCATGATCCAGAACGCGAAGGAGATGGGCGCGAACGGCGTCATCGGGATCAGGTTCATGACCTCATCGGTGGCTGCTGGAGCTGCAGAAGTCTTCGCCTACGGGACCGCTGTCGTGCTCGAGAAGGAATGAATGATCTTTATTTTTTCCCATTTTGACTCAATTGCCTGCTTGCTGCTGGACATTTGTGCGCTTTTTGTTTAGTTAACCTGAGATTCCTTTCTGTGGTGGAACTTTTGCGTACCGATTGAACGCACTCCCTTTCAATAAGCAACTTGCCGCAAGAGTCGATTCAGAACCGCTTTTTGACTTATCAAAAGACCAAATTTCCTCGTCCTCAAATGAAAACGCCTCTAAGTGCAAGTAGAAACACACGTGATAGATTGGCAAATGTCGATAAATCCATACGGAATCATTCTTAACCCCATCTTGAACTTTGTTCCATTCCAATCGGCTGGACTAGTGTTTTTTCTTCTTAATTCTAGAATTTATTGAATATTTTCATTTTATCCTTGGATTTTATGAACTGCCAAAACCCAAAACCCTAAATCCCCCCTCCGCTGAGTAATTTATAAGGTGCTGCGGATGCCCAGGCGGAAGCCGAGGAAGTCGCTGAAGAAGATAATCGACGAGGCTGAGGAGGAGGCGGAGAAGAGGGAGCTCTCTTTGGGCCGTCCGCTGGTCGAGGAGATCGACGACCTTGTCTGGCACGAAGACGAGATTGTGATCTACTCGCCGACGATGATAGACCTCCCTGCCAGGGTGTACAGGATGATGGCAGGCGGGCTGAAGCGGCGCGGGTTCAAGGTCTACAGGCAGAAGGGCGTGGAACTCAGGAATGACCGCCTGGTGAAGACTGACAGGTACATCGTCGAGGGCGAGGGGGCTGCAGAGGAGGCTACGATCTGCGCCAGGCTCAACAACCTCTCGATCGTCGAGGCATACTGATCCATTTATCCCACGCGAGTTTTCTGGCTCAGTTCCTTAAGAGTAACTTAACTGGCACAGCTCGGGTTGATGGGTATCGTCCCGATCCGGCGTTGCCAAGCTTCGATCGCGAGGCTTTGAGTCCTAGTGCCACTTTCTAATCCTTCTCTTGGTTCAATTCAGCGAAGGCAAACGCTCCCGATCCCTTCCTTAACCGCTGCCTCATGCAGGTGTTCGTCTGCGGTGTAGAAGCTCTGAGCTTTTATGTGCCTCGCCGATACAAGCTGCAAAGCGTCGGCCTCATAAATCTGGTACTTTTCGATCATCGGCCAGGTTTGAACGAGCAGCCTCGCCTTAACGGGGACTGTGCTCAGGATCCTTAGCCTTAAGAGCCTAACAGTCTCTCCAATGAACTGGCGCTTAGCCTTTTCGCGGTCTTCCTCGCTCAGCCATTCCCGCCTGAAGTACTTGTCAAAGACGCCAAGTACCTCCCCCACGTTCCAAGCCGAGAATGCGAGCCTGAGCTCTCCGCTCAAGGCCTGGTGGTAGATGTTTTTTACAGTACCGCTGCCCGCCTCTTCTATATACCGTTTCGCAATCGCGCTCGAGTCAAGGTAAGCCGTAGCATTCGGCATCAGGCACTGCCTTCCCTCATCTCTCTGATTGCCTTGCTGGCATCCGTCGGCATTCTTGGCTTGACAGGCGAGACTTCCAGCTGGATCTCTTTATCCCAGAGCATCGCACTGAGCGCCTCGACGAGCAGGGCGTCCGCAGTCTCATCTTCTATTGCCTCTTCAACTGCCCTGCTGAGCGCCTTGAGCCCCCTCTTCCCTCCAACCCTCGACCTCAGATCTTCCCAAAGATCTCGGTTGATCATTATGCTCGTCTTGATCTTCCTTTCCATAAATTGATGCCCTTATTAGGGTTTACCTTAATTCCGGTATTAAGGTTTTCCTTAAATGATCCGCTTGGAAAGGTTCGGAAAGGGATGTGCCTCTAGCACTGACACTGCGATGACCGCCTCAGATGCAGCCTGCTCTCCATTATCCGAGGTGGCATCCGTATTCCCGATCTCTTACCTCGGTGGATCCGTTTTTTGGCTTTTCATTGATTATATGTGCTGGGCCTTTTTTCACCCGGGATAGTAAAAACATTGCAGGCTCAGGAGCCTGAGAATCGGCGCATCCATCACCCGAGCTCTATGAACCGAATGCTTTTTTTGTCGCTTCTTTCCATTTCATTCTCCAACCTCTGATTTCGATCGGTTTGTAGCTGGTGTCCTTATGGAGAAGCACTACGATGTTGCGGTGATCGGCGGCGGTCCCGGGGGTTACGTCTGCGCCCTGAGGTCCGCGCAGCTTGGGAAGAGGGTAGCTCTCATAGAGAGGGACCAGGTCGGCGGGACTTGCCTCAACCGGGGGTGCGTCCCGATGAAGGCTTTCCTCTCGGTCGCTAAGACGATCAGGGACGCGAAAAAGGCTTCCAGGTCTGGTCTGGATGTTAATTTGAGCCTCAACTTCGAGAAGGTTTCTTCTTGGACCCGGTATGTTGTGGAGAGGTCGAGGAAGGGCATAGAGTTTCTGCTCAGGTCAAGGGGAGTGGATTTGATCAAGGGTGAAGCCAGGTTCGCCTCCAGGGGGGCTGTGGAGGTGGTGCCATCCGGAGAAGTCATAAGCGCTGAGAATTTTGTGGTGGCGACCGGATCGCGACCGTATGACCTCCCCGACGTGAGGTTCGACTCGAAAGGGGTGATAAGCTCTGACGACGTCTTTGCGATGAAAAGGCTCCCCAGGTCGATATGCATCGTCGGCGGCGGGGTCATAGGCGTAGAGATGGCTACCGCGCTCGCCGAGATGGGGTCGAAGGTATGCATCGTGGAGATTATGGACCAGCTCCTCCCTGGCTGGTGCCCGGATGTCGTGAAGCCAGTCTACGACTCGCTGGCGAAGCTTGGCGTCGAGATGTGGATTGGGAAGAAAATTGTGAAGCTGGAGCGGAAGGAGGGCGCAAATGGGGATGGGAGAAGCACCGATGGAGAATCAACGGACGGCCAGACAGGAGGTGGCGGCAGCCGATTCCCTGATGGGTGGTACGCCGCAACGCTGTCAGACGGAAGCCTTGTAGAGGCTGAGTGCGTCCTTGTCGCGGTGGGGCGGAAGCCGAACACCGACAGCCTCGGGCTTGACAGGATCGGGGTCCAGCTGGACAGGAAGGGCTTCGTGGTCGTCAACGGCAGGATGGAGACATCGGTGCCGGGCGTCTTCGCGGTCGGGGACGCGGTAGGGGTGCCGTACCTGGCTCATAGGGCTTCGGACCACGGGTACCAGGTCGCTGAGATTATCGCGGGGCGGAGGGAGCGGCTGGATCCGCTCCCAGTGCCGTCCGTCGTCTACTCCGACCCGGAGATAGCGGTCGTCGGGATCGACGATCAGGAGGCTGCGAATAGGGGGATTGAGGCGGTGTCCGGGACTTTCCAGCTCGCGGCTCTCGCCAGGGCGATGACTATGAACCGCCCTGAGGGCTTCGTGAGGATCGTCGCGGAGAAGGGGAGCGGGAGGATCATTGGGGCACAGATCGTCGGGGCCAACGCCTCGGACATGATCGGCGCCTGCGTCCTTGCGGTCCAGAAGGGTCTGAGTCTGGGGGACATCGCATCTTCGGTGATGCCGCACCCGACTTTGGTGGAGTCGCTGATGGAGTGCGCGAAGGGGGCGTTGGGTGAGCCGCTCCATGGCTCTTCAGGATCCAAAAATTGATCTTGCCGCAAGGATGAAGTCTGTTGCGGAGAGTGCCCGCCTCGCCTTTCCCAGCAAACGGTTGGAACAGAAATAAAAATAAAAACAATGATGACGAGAGACGTTCAAGAATCGTCCTTGAGCTCTATTCCAAGCTGCCTCAGCCCTTCTTTAATTCTATCTTCGTACTCCTCCTTGCTTATGGTTCCATCGGATGCCTTGAGCTCTATTCGGATCAAATTGAACTTTGACTGTAAGAACCGGAATATGCTCAAGAGATCTGATACCTTCCCACGTGGGACCTCGAACTCGAGGCGCAGCTCCTTTTTATCTTGTTTATTCGGAATCGCCACAAAGTCAGAGCCGAAAGATCCCTGATCTATTGTGACTTTGTTAGGGGTTGTAGTTTCTGTTTCAGCACACCCGGTTCCTGCGCCTACTGAGGAAGTCTCTGCCGCTACTGGTCTTTCGCATATCTCTTTTGCCATTATGATCTCGTTTTCTTCAAATGTCGCTCTTGCACTGGTGTCGCCAGGGAAGTATTTGCATTCTTTCCTGTCTCCTTTGGCATAACCAAGTCCGAAGAGCCCTTGGCTCACCCCTTCGACGATCCCGTAAGCCAAGGCATCGGGACTTATGGGCCTCGTTTCTCCTGGCGTTTTAAGCATTGTTTCGAGTATCGTCTTTGTGCCTATGTAGGCTTGCTTTCCCAGGAACATTTTTACGATCTCTGGCGAGATCCTGTTGCAGATCTCCCCTTCAGTCCGCAAGCAGTTTAGGACTCTTTCATCGAGGCTTTCCTTATCCCCAAATGCAGGTATTCCAATCGTCAGGCGTTTTACCCCGCCTGTTTCTCCATGCTGCTTTGCCGGAACATAGACATTGCGGTAAAGCCTCTTGACCAGCTCCATCAAGTTCTTTTCTGCCTTCTCTTGCTCATCTATCACATTTTTCATGTCTTCTTTTTCCAGGCCAAGCGTGGGGTCTTTCTTTATCATTTCATACGCAAGGTATTTTCTGCACTCATCTTTGAAGGCTTGTTTTTCGCTTTCCAATGCAGAAAGGAAAAGCATCGTGTTCTTGTAGACCCTGGGCGACTCCCCTTTGGTCTCAATGAATGCCCTTGTGGTTTTCTGGGCATCTTCTAGCCCCGGATCTAGTATTACGAGCTTGAGCTCGCTGCTGTCTGGGACATCCTTGGGCTCTCTGGGCCATATGTAGGTCGTCAGCTTCTTCCCCACCGCCTCTTCGACCTGTTTCCGCTGCAGCTCCTTGATTTGCTGCTCCTTGACATTCTCCATTTTTGTCAATAGGATCCTGTTGATGTTTGGCTTGTTCGAGAACCAGTACTTGTCGTTGGCACACTGAAGGTAGAAGAGCCTCCCTTTCAGCTTATTTACCGCCTCAGTGACCGCGCTCGACGGGTTGTCGAGGGTCGTAGCCGCGCGCTTTATCTCGTTCATTCTTGCCCCTCTCTCCTGCCCACCAGAGAACGAGTATAAGAAGATGGTCGTCGATGATCTGGTCCCAAGCCTGAGCCCAGTATAGCTCTGACCAATGTCCTTGTCCACTATTTTTGATCCAGAGTCGAACCCGGTTATGTCGGCAGATATTACGCTATCATACTCGTTGCCGATGTGCTTTATCAGCTCCCTCCTTAGTTCGCTGTTATCCAAATCAAAGTCAGCCAGGGAGATGTAGGGTTTATTGCTGTCTTTCAGAGAGTGGATCACAATTGCCAGTAGCCTCAGTACGCCCCTGGTCCGCTGGAAGGTGGTCAGGCTGCCCCACTGTTTGTAGAGCACATCGATAACCTCGGGCATGAATGGGTAAGAATCGAGGAACCTCTCCCTGTAGGTTGATGGGTCGACGCCAAGGGGGAGTATTCCTTCACGCTCGGCATAACTGACAAACGCGTCAACGGTGTCCCTTGACGGGTCTCGGTCTATGTTGGAAAAGAGGCGTTTCCTGATGACTTTGGTGATCTCGTCGTCCTGGACTGGCGCGTAGACCTTCTCGAACTTGCCGGAGACCTTCTGGAGCTGCTGGAACATAATCTCCGCGCTCTGATCGTAGTGCTC
>JAULTB010000024.1:0-7838 GCA_038801655.1 Candidatus Methanosuratincola thermotaenarum
CCGAAGCTCATTCTGGACCTAATAACTGTCCTGCTCTTGCTATCGAAGGACGTTCGCAAGGCTTTCAGGATCTGATTTTGAAAACCCTTTTTAAACCCTTTTCAGCCACCTATTTACGTGCTCGCCGATGATCGATGCTACATTCTTTAGCCTCTCGGATCTTTCATATTGGCCCTACCAGGTGGCGCTGGTTTCAGCGCAGATTTTCGCAATTCTCAACCCAGTCAGCGTACTGCCGGTCTTCCTCTCCCTTACCGAGGATCTCGGCGTGGCTGCAAGGCACCGGATAGTCGCAAGGTCTTCCTTGACTGTCTTCATTATTTGCTTTATTATGGCAATCGCTGGGAACTACATACTGAGTTTCTTCAACATCAATATTGCCAGCCTGCGAGTGGGCGGCGGGATCCTTCTGATGGTGATCGCGGTCGAGATGCTTGGAGGGCTGCCAAGGACGAAGAGCATAGACTCGAGGGAGGAGGTCGCGATAGTCCCTATTGCAACCCCGCTTTTGGTTGGCCCTGGCACGATGACGACTATTATCCTGCTTTCCGCAAGCGTGCCCTTAGCAGTCCTCGTTGTAAGCATCATTGTTGTTGTCTTATTGACGTACGCCATACTGCGTTACTCGGAGCATCTTATCAGGCTAACCGGGAAGAACGGAATTAGGGCGCTGGGCAGGTTCATGACAATCATAATCGCAGCCTTCGCAGCCCAGCTCCTCTACTCTGGTCTGACAGACTGGCTAGCCTCCTGGGGTTTGATATGAGATACATGTCTTTTTAGCGGCTGATTTTTCCAGAACCAGCTGGGCGATCTGGTCATGGATCAAATTTTTGGTTGTTCCGTTCGATCTCAATTACTGAATTTGACCGTTTCACGCTAGAGAATCACGTTCTGCTGTGCTGTGGCTTTTGAATCTAAACCACCCAATCGGCATTTTTGCTTCCTGCATTCACTTAAGCAGCTTTTTCCTGATTGACAAACAATGTGGCATCAACAGACTTTTCTAAAATGCACAAATAACAAATGGTAGCCCGGAGGAGATTCGAACTCCTGTCGGCGGGTCCAGAGCCCGCTATGCTTGGCCGCTACACCACCGGGCTGAATACTCAAAAATATTTGCTAAATTTATCCTTATCGGATGCTTTAACTTCGCCCCTTCTCATGCTCTTTAATCATATAGCTGCGAAATGCTTTTCTAGGGTTTGAGCAAAATTCTTAAAAGAGACGTTTTTCTCTGTTTTATAAACAAATCGAAATGTTTATATGTATCAAAAAGGTTAGTTTTCACCCCTTCATGTTGGATTTACCGTCAAAGGTGAAATTGTTGTCTTCAAAACTTGAGACCAAGAACGACAAGTCTGCTCCCAAAGTGAGCAATGCAGACCAGGAACCTGAAAACGAATCCGCTTCTCTAAAGTGCCCTAGTTGCGGGGGTACGAGTTTCGTAAAGAGCTTTGAGCGCGGGGAAGTGACCTGCACGAACTGCGGCCTGGTCGTCACTGAAAAGATAATCGATCGCGGTCCTGAGTGGCGGGCATTTACCTCAGAGGAGCGGGACAAGAGGAGCAGGGTCGGTTCGCCCCTGTCCCCAACAGTCCACGACCGGGGGCTCTCCACAATCATCGACTGGCGCGATAAGGACGCAATGGGCAGGAAGCTCGAACCCAAGAAGAGGATAGAGATCCTGCGTTGGCGCAAATGGCAGATAAGGACCCGCGTCCACAGCTCCATGGACAGGAACCTCGCGCAGGCAATGAGCGAGCTGGATCGTATAAGCTCGCAGATAGGTCTGCCCAAGAGCGTAAAGGAGGAGTCTGCAGTGATATACCGGCGGGCAGTCGAGAAGGGCCTCGTCCGGGGGAGGTCAATTGAGTCAGTCATGGCTGCCGCGATCTACGCCGCATGCAGGACACAGAAGGTGCCGCGCACGCTGGATGAGATCGCGAGGTACACAAAGGCTGGCAGGAAGGATGTGGCCAGGTGCTACAGGCTCCTGCTCAGGGAGGTCGATGTGAACATCCCGATAGCCGACCCGATCGACTTCATAACCCGGATAGGCGGGGCTCTGGAGCTGAGCGGCATGACACAGCACAAGGCAGCCGAGATAATAAGGGACGCGAAGAAGATGGGCATCACTGCAGGGAAGGATCCCGCTGGTCTTGCGGCGGCTGCAATATACGTCGCCTCACTCCTAGAGAACGAGCGGCGGACACAGAAGGAGATCGCCCAGGCTGCCCAGGTCACCGAGGTAACTGTCAGGAACAGGTACAAGGAACTGATGAAGGAGCTGAATATAGAGGTGCCGCTTCAGTAGCCTTACCCGGTCTCTCTTCTCCCCTCTTTTTCTCCCTTAAGATCTCTCATATCCACTTCTGGGAATATTGTGCTCTGGAAGCCGCAGTTGTTGCAAACGTAGGTTGGCTGGGAGATGTATCCGGTCATGGTTACCGGGGAGATGTCCGTGCTGCCGCACTCAGGGCAGACCTTGACTCCCCTCCCCCTTCGAAGGGAAGATAGCACATCTTTTATCTCTCCCATTTCCGGTCGTTCCTTCAAGGCTATTCGACGTCGATATTGTCGCTTGGGAATCCGCTTTCAACAAGGATCTCTGCAGCCCTCTCGCGGTGATCGCCCTGCAGCTCTATCCTGCCGTCCTTGTCCGTCCCGCCGCAGGCGAGCTTGCTCTTGAGCCTTCCCGAGAGCTCCTTCAAGTTTATGCTCTTCTCGTCGATGCCCTCGATTATGGTGACGTCTCTCCCCCACTTTCTCTTCTCCAAGAAGACCCTAATCCTCTGTTGCTCTTTTACTATTGCTTCACAAACACACAGATCTTTTGGAAGTCCGCACTTAGAACATATTTCGCTCAAGTTTGTGCTTCACCTGAATTGCGGTTGATTTTATCTGGTATCGCCATATTTATAAAATAATCGGATGTCCTTAATGGCGTATCAGAGAAGGCGGCGAGGAGTAAATGCTATATTCTGTCCTCCTATGCAGGAAATGCGGCCAACCAGGAGCCTGCCGGAACGGATCGAAGACCTTCACATGTGCCTACTGCGGCTCAAGAAACCTGGCTTCGGGATGCATGAGGATCCTGGAGCGTGTGGAGTCGAGAGATGTGCCCTCGGTTCTCGCACGCCTGAAATCTGCCCGTGCTAGTTCCTGCAAAGAATCAAAAGAGATTAATTGGACTGGGGTTTAAAATTAGTTCATGAACAAGCGACTAATCCTTTTGTCTGCACTTTTGATTGTTATATTAATGGTCGTTGCGGCTGGTTTCATACTCTTCTACAAGCCTCCTGCGACAAGTGTGCGTATTGGATACCTGCCTGCAGCAAGCTACGGCATTGTATGGGTGGCTTATGAGGGTGGTTTCTTTGAGGAGGAGGGGCTAAATGTCACACTGGCAGAGTATAGCAGCGTATCCGACCTGGTGACTGCGTTCACAAGAAATGAGATCGACGGCGCGCCTGTCACATCTGTAGCAATAGCTGCCTTCATAAAGAATATCGATTCAATTGTGGTTGCGGGGAACTCATTAGACGGGACGGCGCTCGTTGCTAAGAATTTCTCCGGGATAAATTCGATTAGCGACCTTAATGGCAAAAAAGTTGGAACCGTCCTGTACGTGCCTGGCGATTTCATATTCAAGAAGGTAATGGCAGATGAAGGCATCAGCGCGAACCTGTCCACTTACCTGTCTCCTGCGGACGCACTACTTGCGCTTGAGAATGACCAGGTTGAGGCCGCTTTCCTTTGGGAGCCTTACTCCTCTTTGGCGTCGTACCGGGGTCTGAAGCTTGTCCAGTGGGATAAGCAGGTATACCCGATGGATTATCCATGCTGCCTCCAAGCCTTCAAGTCTTCCTTTGTCTCTAAAAATCCAGACGCGGTGACCAAATTCATAAAGGCTCTCATAAAAGCCGAGGCATTCGCATACTCTGAGCCTGGCAACGCATTGCCTATGATAAAAAAATACCTCCCTGGGATGCCATATGAGATAATATATGACAGCATAATCAAGATTGACCCCGACATAGGTCAAGCGAGGAATCCCCTTAGTGGATACTTCAACAAGAGCGAGCTCCAGTCATTCTACCAATTGTTGATCCCGTCGATCCTTTCTATCAACGATTATAATCTTTTGATGTCTAGGCTCGATAGCAGTTATTACGACATCGCAGTCTCGGAATTGAAAAAAGAGGGCTTTAATTTCCCATCCATCTACTCAAGGTGAGGTGCTGAAAAGATATGTCGTTTTCGACAACAATATATTACTTCGTCAATGATCTCTTCCGCCTCAGAGGACAGCGCATAACTATAAAAGATCTCGAAGAGATTGCCAGCAGGGCGGGCTCCAGGGTGTCTGCTATGCCAGATAAGATTGGCGCCCCAGGGGCCATGTCAAGAATCCTCTTAAAAGCATACCAAATCGACATAATGCGGATTACAATAGAGGCCGAGAGCGAAGAGGCAATCCGAGAGACACTGAGAGGGATTAAGGCGATTTACGGGCCTTATGAGACTTTTCGAGGCAAGGAGAGCTCGATCGCAAAAAAATACAAGGACTCGGTCTAGATTGATGCTTTTCGTTTATGCGAAAAGGTTATATATTTTTTAGGCACACCGAAAAATGTGCTTTCATATGGGCTACCGCGAGCACAAGAATCCAGAGGATTACCTCGAATTCATATATCTCAGATCAGAGGAATCCTCAAAGGGCCTGGTCAAGATAAAAGAGATCTCGGGCGCTCTTGGAGTCTTCCCTTCGACGGTCACCGAGATGATGCAGCGCCTATCTGAAAAGGGGTTGGTAATCAGGGTTGATTATGAGGGGGTGCGCCTGACTGAAACTGGTCGCGCTACGGCTAAGGCAGTGCTTTCAAGGCACAGGATACTCGAGTGTTTCTTTTACCAGTACCTGGGAATGGCACCCGAGGAAGTTGCGGATGACATATGTGGGATCGAGCACCACATAAGCGAAAAGGTTCTGGCGCGGCTTTACGAAAAGTTGGGTAGACCTAAACATTGCCCTCACGGTAAGCCCATACCCATAACCCTCCAAGAGGAATGAATATGTTCAGCATCACCGGCGGTGCATTGGCGTTCCTTTTGTTCGGAAAGCCTGGCGGACTAAGGATGAACAAAGATTGTGGCAGTGGAGGCAGCGCAGCCAGTACAAGGCCTGAAGCCAAAGAACCCTCGGATGACGGCGAAGAGCAGGATCTCAGCGTAATCAATGAGTACTACAGGCTGTCTAAGAGAAAAAGGTATTCCTTGGAGGAGCTCCTACCACTTTCAGCCCTCGAGGAGGGGCAGGTGGGGAAGATAGTGCTCGCAGTTGGCGGTCGTAAACTGATAAGCCGGCTATGCGATCTCGGTCTGACCCCTGAGACGGAAGTCAAAGTCTTAAAGAAGGGCCTAATGGAAGGGCCGATTATTCTCGAGATCAGGTCATGCGAGCTGGCGATTGGCAGAGGGATAGCCTCCAAGGTTCTCGTAAAACCTCTCTGATGGGTGGTCTAATTTGAGCGAGGAGAGGAATGATGAACAAAAGAAGATCGAGATCGCCCTCGTCGGGAACCCTAATGTAGGGAAAAGTACGCTATTCAATCAGCTGACCGGTCTTAACCAATCCGTAGGGAACTATCCTGGAAAAACCGTTGAAATCGCTAGGGGCACCTTGGTTTTCAAGGGCTTCAGGATAGAGGTGGTCGATCTGCCGGGGATCTACTCGCTTTCGGCATTCTCCGACGAGGAGGTTGTGGCGAGGGACTATGTTCTCTCTGGTAACCCTGATTTGGTCGTGAACATAATTGACGCGATGGCTCTCGAGCGCAACCTCTACCTGACGCTTCAGCTTATGGAGATGGGAGTGAGGATTGTTCTTGCGCTCAACTTCGTAGAGGATGCGAAGAGGAAGGGCATAGAGATAGACATCAATTCGCTGTCGAGGGAACTAGGCATCCCCGTGATCGCAATCAACGCCGTGTCTGGGTCTGGGATTTCGGAGCTCATGGAGGCTGCAATAAGCCACACCGCATCCGCCCCTCCTAGGAGGCTAAGGTACGGGAAGGAGGTGGAAATGCACATCTCGGAGATCTCCCGCGCGATCAGGACCACTGACTTCGGAATACCTGCAAACCTCAGCCCTGAGTGGGTCGCGATCAAGCTCTTGGAGGGCGATCCGATAGTTTTGGAACGATTCCCAAAGCTCTCATACATGGAGAATAAGATCAGGACAATAAAGAACCAACTGGAGATGGTTCATGGTGAAGAATCAAGCGTAGTGATCGCATCCGAAAGGTATTCTGCAATACACCAGATCGTCAAGTCCTCCTCAATGATGCACGCTTCAGCGATAACTACCCGATCAGAAAAAATAGAAGCCCTGCTGACACACCGCTACTTTGGGTACTTTATACTGTTGCTTGTTTTGGGAGGGATGTTCTACTCGATTTTCGTTATTGGCGGGAAGATATCTGAGATTTTTGATGGAGGATTCAATCTCCTTATTGATCAAATAGTGGGTGCATTGCTAAGCCAAGGGATCGCCCAACCTGTCTTGGACCTGCTGGTCAATGGCATACTCTTTGGGGTTGCTGCAGCACTCTCGATAGTGGTCTCTTACATCTTCCTATTCTACCTCGCATTGTCGATTCTCGAGGATACCGGATACCTGCCGAGGGCAGCATTCCTCCTCGATTCCGTGATGCACAAGTTGGGCCTCCACGGAAAGGCATTCATACCGATGCTGCTTGGTTACGGATGCAGCGTCCCTGCTTGCATCTCTTGCAAGCTAATGGAGACTTGGAAAGAGCGGATGATACTCGGCGCTCTTGTAGTTATGATCCCTTGCTCTGCAAGGTCAGTGATTATACTGGGGGTGGCAGCTGAATATCTTGGATTTGCGGCTGCAATGGGTATATACCTTCTTGACATCCTGGTGGTTGTGGTCATCGGGCGCCTGCTCTTCAGGGCTATGCCTGGGGAGTCCGTGGGCTTAATAATGGAGATGCCACGGATTCGGCTCTTCAAGCCGTGGCTGGTTCTCAAAAAGACCTGGATCAAGACAAAGGACTTTGTCTATATCGGCCTACCCCTGATCGTAGCCGGATCCTTCCTGATAGAGGCTCTGCGCATCACAAGCTTCCTAGATCAGGTTGTGCTGGCGTTGTCGCCATTCACTTATGACCTTCTCGGGATGCCGGTGGCAGTAGGCATCTCGATTATCTTTGGGATGCTCAGGAAAGAAATGGCGCTAGTTATGCTGGCAACCTATGCTAATACGCTGGACTTCTCCTCGATCATGTCCCCGGTCCAGATGGCGGTATTCACCATATTCATGGTGCTGTATATGCCGTGCATAGCGACCATCGCAGCGCTGCTGAAGGAGTACAAGGTCAAGTGGACAGTCTTCATAGCTGCTTTGAACCTAGCCGTCGCCACGATAGTTGCCCTGATCGCAAGGGTCCTGCTCAGCCTAATCTTCTGAAGCCTGCCTTTATCCTCTCCAGGGTTTGGCTGAGGTGCTCTGGCATTACTTTGGTGGACGCAAGGACTGGCATGAAGTTGGTGTCCCCTGTCCACCTGGGCACAATGTGCATGTGCACGTGCTCGAACCCGGCGCCTGCCGCCTTCCCTATGTTGAACCCTATGTTGAACCCTTCTGGGTGCATTTCCATCTTGAGCACGGCAATCGAGTCCTTCAGCAATCTGAAGAGATCCTCTATCTCCTCCTTCTGAAGATCCTCGATACTCGTGACATGCCTGTAGGGGGCGATCATCATGTGGCCGCTGTTGTAGGGGAACCTGTTTAGCATCCCAAACACCTT
>JAULTB010000024.1:7852-18671 GCA_038801655.1 Candidatus Methanosuratincola thermotaenarum
AATATGCACCCATCTTTCTTTGCCCCGGACACGAACTCGCCGCGCCATGGCGCCCATAGTATCCTCTCTGCCATGTGTAGGTGTCTGTAAATGAACTTTTTAACTATTTCAGTAGGAATCATTATCCTCTAAGGTAGGCCGCTCGCTCAGTTCGGCAGTTTTCTTGCGTCTGCAACCCTTTTTCAAATGCGCCATCTCTTGCGTATAGCTTATTCTAAGAAGGAAATAGGACTTTTGCAAACCAGAATCAATATTGCTAGCCGAGCATTATCCGCCCCAAGAGGGCGCTCAGATCGGAGTTGCTGTTGCGAGCTGCAGCCTCCATGAACTTCTCGGCAAAGCCAGGCGTCTCAAAACACTTCCCGCCGATTACAAGGGACGCTCTAAGAACCGAATTCTTTTCCATACCTGCATACCTGCCCTTCTTCACCAGGTTGCCCTCTATAAAGCCACCCATGCTGAGAAAGGCCATGCAAGTGTTTGGGTCATAACTCATAAGGTAACCTGTTTCTGGGTACCTTGAGTCGGAATAGCTTTTGAACTTCAATAATAATGATTCCGCGAGGATCTCATATTCCTCGTTGAGCGGCAATGGGTTCGATGAACCGAGCCCTATTCTGGTCGAAACAGAATACCCGTAGGCAGTCCTTTTAAATGAAGGCGCAACCCATCCTGCTACTGACATGATTACCCTCATGGATTCCTGCCTGATGCTCCTGTCCCCCTCCAGGATATACTCTATTGTGGGGGTCCCCCCCTTCCGTACATTAGTCTCGGGGGACAGCTCTTTCATGTCCATTACTGCATCCTTGCAGTAAAGCTGGGTCATGTAGCTCCCCCTGCCCGCTATTTGTATGGTGCTCGGAGACGAACGGTAGAGCTCGTAAGAGAGCCCGGCGAAGACTTGATGCATTGTGTAGTCCTTCCCATAAAACCTGATGCAGTACTTGCCGCCGCGGTTGTACACCGACCCTCCTGTAACAACCATTCCCAGGAAGAGCCTCTTGAGGTCTCCTGAGTTGAACTTTGCTGCGACCTTCTTGACATACTTGCTTTCGTAGCTCATTAGAATGCCCAGGACCGCAGCCCCTGATACCTGCAGCATTATCGCGTTGTATTGCACATATGCCGTCTGCACCTCGGGCCCGCACTCTGAGATCAAAGCCCCCTCTAGAGAAAGGGCCACCTGGATGGCTTCGCTTGCTGCTAGAAGTAGGAGTGCTAAACCTAATAGGCTCAGGATCTGTCCTGCGCTGGCTCTCAATCTCAGTACCCGATTATTCTACAGTGAACTCTATCTTAATTCCTTTGCTGTTGTAAGCCGCCACACTCCCTTTGTTGTATGGGTAGGCCGCTATGAGCATTACCCTCCCGTAGAAGTTGTTCATGTCCTCGTCGGATGGGCTGTTGTCTCCAGAGGGATGGGAGTGCGCGATTCCGATGATGCTCAGGTCAAATGGCATCATATGGATGGGGAAGGACGAGAAGCCCTCGCCGTAAGTCGAGAATGGCGGTATTAGGAACTCTTTTATTTCTGCCCTTTCCCCTCTGACTTTACCGCGGATGAGCATGATGTTCTCGCGGGGGAAGACTTCCTTGCAAAGCTCGAGGAATGCCTCGAGGATCTCGCCGCAGACGAAGACCTCCTTCAACACAGAATGGCGCCTCCTATGCTTCCCTGATCTTCTTACCTCCCTCAGGGATCATCTCTAAAGATCCGAGGGTCAAGTAGGTGATCGAGGAAACTGCCAGAGTCCATAGGTTCATCGGAAGCCCAAGTGGGCTGAGCTTCAAGTAGTAGAGCGCTGCCGCAGTCGCGAACCCTGCCACGAGCGAAGCCAGTGCAGAATATTTCCCGCCCCTGCCCCACAGGAAGCTCCCCAAGACGAGAGGCGCTATCGGGAGCAGCAGTGAAGATGAAAGCACCGAGAGATCGACTATGAGCCCCGGTCTTGAAAGGGAAAAGATCATGCATCCCAATGCCAGGGCAATCATAACAGATCGGCCCGCCGTGATCTGCGTCTTCTGGCTCAGCTTCGGGCGAAGCGGGAGGAGGATGTCCCTGATCGACATCGAACTCAAGGTCAGGATTATGCTGTCTATGGTTGATATCGATGCTGCGATTATCGCCACAAGCCCAAGTATGGTGATCCATGGTGGCAAGATCCCCAAGAGCGTGGGGGTAACGGAGTCCCTGTAACTGATCAGAGGGAACCCGCCTGCCATTGTGGCTCCCTTGAGTACAAGCCCAAGGGTGCACACCATGAGTGTGAAGATCAGACCGTATGCCCCGAAGAGCGTGATCATCTTCTTCTGCGCCTCCTTGCTCTTTGGAGCGAAGAGCCTCTGCACGACCTGTGGGTTCGTGATGGCGAAGAAGAACCATGGGATCGTCATGTTCAGGAAAGTCTGGGGCGTCCAGAAGCTGTTCGGAAGATATCCCAGATCTCCAGAGATGAATGAGAACGATGGAAGGCTTGTCGCCCAGCTGATCGCCCATGCCAATATCGCCACCCCGGCAACGACCATCAGGATCCCTTGGTAGACGTCAGTCCAGCCGACGCTCCAAACCCCCGCCACGACCGACCAGAGCAGAGCCAGCGACACGGCTATGATGACTGCAGTTGTGAACGGTATGGCCCCGCCTGAAGCCCCTTCGGCTGCGAAGGCGATCCCCATTATCTGGGCAGACGAATATGGAATCAGAGCAACCAAGGAGATCAGCGTCACAGCCATCCCGACCGCAGGGCTGCCGTACCTGTCGGTCAGGACCTCTGCCGGGGAGATGTACCCGTGCCTGCTGTGGAGCGAATAGTACTTTGGGGCCAGGTAATACAGGAGGAAGAGCGTGCCGACGAAGTACACAAGCTCAAACCCCATCGCCCCAACGCCGCTCTGGTAACTCAGGCCGACCAGCCCGATGAACATGAATGCGCTGTATGTTGTGGCAGCGTAAGAAAGTGAGACCACAACCGATCCGAACCTGCCGCCAGCCGTGTAAAAGTCCTTCACATCCTTCTTGAGCCGTTTTTTGGCAAACCAGGCTATAGTTGTGCCCGCGGCAATATAGATTGCTATGGACAAGTAGGCCGGAAGCCCCTCCAATCTAATCCCTCCTGAGTTCCTTCCAGACCAATGCCAAGTATGCCGCGGATACTGCCGCCCAGAAGAGTGCAGTGTAAGGCCCCTCAACACCGCTGAGCAGGGTGAATGGGACCAAGTACATTGCAAAAATTACTGCAAGGGATGCGGCGAAGAACTTCATCCTCATGGCTTTTTTGGAAACTCCCTTCCCGTAATAAGCATTTTCTTGGGTGCAATGACAGAATGCCTTGAATCCAAAACCTAAATACCCCCTCCAGAGATATCGTTTAATCATGCCATCCGAAGCGCAGAAGTCTCCTGTCGGCTCTGTTCTAATTGGCGCATTCGCCTTGGCTTCATTTCACTCTATTTCTTATTTCACATTGCCCGTTGTCGCCCTGCTCTCAGCGGCTGTGGGTATAATATCGTACATCAGGCCGAAGATCGCCCCGCTCTTCGTCCTTGGATCCCTTGCTATCCCTGCTGCTGATGTCGTGCTTTCGTCCCCGGTGAGCCCAGGCGGAATCCCGTACCAAGGTCTTATAATCGCGTTGCTCTTCCTTGTTGCCTTCGTAGGGTGCCTGATGGATTGGCTGGGGTCCTTGGTGGGATTTTTCCTGGGGATGATGATGGGCTGGGGCTTCAGCCCCGCTTTAGTCTTGCCTGCGATAGCGACTTTGAGCGCACTCAAGTCATGGCGGGCTGGTGCTTCAACCATGGTGCTCTATTCTGCATTCGGAACCTACTTCATATATGGGCAGCACCTCGGGTTTGCCGTCCCATCAGGGTATTCGTTCTCAGTCTTTTTCCCGAGCGTATCGGACCTTTCCTCCATGTATTTCCCTTCATTGCTGATGGGGTTCTTTCTGGGACCAGGGTGGCAGGAGAGCCTCTCCTCTTCATCAGCGAGATATCTCCTTGAATTGACTCCGATCTATTTTGCGGCTGTAGGCTCTCTTCTGATCTTTATCGCAACTTATGGGAGGAAAGTTTTCAATATCCTTGGCTTGAACATACGCCTGACAAGGATAATGTCCGCTGTCGTGGGCACTGCCGTTTGTGGCTTCCTGATTTTCGGATCGCTAGAGGAGATCGGCGCATCCGCTCTTTGCTCCTTTGGAGCCCCCTTCGGATTCCTGGCTTTGAGGCCAATCTTCAGGGAAAGACCGCAGCTCAGCTCAGGCGGACTAAAGGATCTCTTCTCGAGGTCGCCGCTGTATGATGCAAAGGGTGGTTTTGTGGAGATAGGGGAGGCAATGTCTTCAAAGCCTTCGGATCTCAAGCAATGCTGGGAAAAGACGAAGGGGCTGGATCACATAAAGAACGAGCTGCTCCGGAGCGTCGCCCTCCCGATGAAATACAAAAAAGAGGCCAGGCGTTTCGGCGTCAAGCCTGCCCGAGGCATACTTCTCTACGGGCCGCCAGGCACCGGGAAGACCACTCTGCTGAGGGGCCTGGCTTCCCAACTTGGGGTCAGGTACTACGAGGTGAGCCTCAGCGAGCTGCTCTCAAAGTGGTACGGCGAGAGCGAACACAGGATCAGCGAGCTATTCAGCAGTGCGCGGGAGAATGCCCCCTGCATACTCGCCATTAATGACATTGACTCAATCGGCAAGGATCGCACCATGTACAAGTCTGATGACGTTACCCCCCGCGTCATGAATGTGCTACTATCCGAGCTCGACGCGATCAGCCAGCAGGACATTGATGTAATTGTCGTTGCTACCACGAACAAGCCGCAGCTGTTAGATAGGGCATTGATCAGGCCCGGCAGGTTCGACAAGATAATCTATGTAGGTCCGCCTGACAAGGAAGCCCGTAAAGAGATCTTCAAGTGCTACCTTGAGGGGAAGCCTGTCGCCCCAGAAATCGACTACGACCGGCTGGCTGATCTCTCTGAGCGTTTCACAGGCGCAGACATCGAGGCGCTGGTGAACAAGATCTTCTCTTCGGTCTTCTACGAGGGTCTAAAAAATGGCAATTCTGCCACAGTTTCGCAGGAGGCGCTTGAGGAGACCATCAAAGGCACTCGCCCTACAGTGGATTATTCGATGCTCGAGGAATACGAGCGATTCAGGGTGGAATACGAGCGAGACCGGCGTGTCAGAAAGACTTGGGAATCTGGCATCCCAGAGGCGACTTTTGACGACATTGGAGACCTCGACGATGTCAAGGCTGAGCTAAGGGAGGCTTTCGAGCTGCCCATAAGGCGGCCTGATTTGATGGAAAAACTGAGGGTGAGGGCAGTAAAGGGTGTGCTCCTTTACGGACCGCCCGGGTGCGGTAAGACGCTCCTAGCGAAAGCCATCGCCAACGAGGTCAAGGCTAACTTCTTCCCTGTAAGCGGGGCAGAGCTTTCCAGGGGAAACATAAATGAGGTCGCTGCGAGGATAAATGATGTATTCAGGAGGGCAAGGGACAATGCTCCTGCAATTGTTTTCATCGACGAGATCGACCAGATCGCCCCATCCCGTTCTGATGCCGGCAGTTCTGCCTTCGTGCCTGTGACAACCCAACTCCTCTCGGAGCTCGATGGCATACATGATCTCAAGGGGGTGATGGTGCTTGCCGCAACTAACCGCCATGAGGCAATAGACCCTGCGCTCCTGAGGGCAAACCGGATAGAGAAGCACATCTATGTTGGACTGCCGGACACAAGGGCAAGGGCCGAGATAATAAAGGTGTACCTTCGCGACGCTCCAGTGGGGATGAGCGTAATAGTAGAGGAGATCGCCAAGATGACCGAGGGATTCTCTGGCGCTGACCTTCAGGAGCTCGTCAACGAGGCCAAGAAATCCCTAATACGTGCGACGCTGAAGGGCGAAACAAGGCATTCCCTTGAGATGGATGACTTCCTTGAAGCTCTACAGCGGATAAGAGAGTCGTTGGTATCAAGATCAAAAACCTTGACTTAAGAATTCAATTCCAAAACTCTTTAATTGGTTCCACTTTTTATTTTACCTGAGGTTTTGTTACATGAAGAAGAGCATTATTATGCCCATTGTGTTCGTGATAGTTGCGGCCGCAATCCTCGGGTCCTCAGGATACCTCTACTTCCAGTACTATGCCACCCCTAGGTGCGAAGTCTGCGGGATGCTGATAACCCCGGAGATGGAAAGGAACATTGTGATGATCGATGTTGATACAGGGCAGCGGATATGGACATGCTGCCCTGGGTGCATGTTGCGGAGCGTAGCCGCCCATCCGAATGTTAACATTACCGCTCTTGACAGCTGGTATGGCACATCAGCGCCTAGCATACAGATCATCATCAGGAACGGTTCAGTGGTCAGCGTCACGCCCGACACAGCAAGGATACTCCTCGGCGCCATGATCGTTCCCAGCTGCGCCAACAACCGGATCGCTATCAACCAGACCTCGATAGACCTGCTGCGAGAAGAAGGGTGGAATCCCAACAACCCGCTGGCCGTCTTCAAGAACCCGCTCCCCAACGGGACTCCAGTGGTGACCGTGGCAGGTGCACTTCCAGGTCTCGCGCAGAAGGGCATCTCTTACGTGCCTCCGTCGATGACTTTCATAGGCGGCATTGCCTTAGTTGGGATCCTAGTGCTGGTCATCGGTCTGGTGGCATGGAAGAAGCTGTCTGCCCCCGTGAAAGTCACGGCGCAGAAGAATTAGCGAAAAAATAATTATTTTATTTTTTCCCTGTTTTTCACAGCGCATTGCGTTTTTGCTTATTGGGTCAGGACCTTTTTGAATCCCTTGGGATTGTCTTTATTATTGAGTTACCTAACGAATCAATTTTCAATTTTTTACCCTTACCGAAGAGCCGCCCTCCCATTATGTCAACGATCCTCCCGCCCTCTGCGATCACGTAAACCTTGTCCGAAAGGCACTCTCCCACTTCTTTCCCGTTTACTATTATCAAGTCCCCTACTTCGGCGTACTGGATTTGCCTGATCTCCCTTGAGCCATTAACCGTGACCTTCCTGATCTCGACGCTGGGGGTGATCACTGGGATCGAGAGCTCATTAGCAAGATCCTCAGCCAACCCTCTTCCAGTCTCGTTCCAGACAACCACTGCAGAGTCTGGCTTGCCGGGGCTCTCGATCTGGATCACAGGAAGCGAAGTCATGCCCCTCAAGACCTTGGTGTTTGACAAGGTCTGGGCCACATACAGGATGCCGCTCTGGGAGGTCCTACCCGAGTTCAGGATCACCAGGGCGTCCAAATCATCCAAAACTACCTCGTCAAGCAATCTGCTCGTGCTTTTTTCTGCCTCAGAACAGTCGATCCTCTTTCCTATCCGCTTCGAATATTCTGCAATAGCGCTCTCACTGACCGGCTTCACCTCGATTGAATAGCCAAGCTTTTCTAGGTGCCTGCCTATCTCCTGATGCCACTCTTCCGCAAGCGGTTCTGCCCCGATGACCGCAAGGGATGCCTTTCTCATGCTGTCATTATCGGGCGCGAGCTCGCCTAGGCACCTCGGGAGCCACTCGGAGACTTTGATCTTTCCGCCCGCCCTCCTGAACTCGTCAACAATCCTGAGCAGATCATGCGTCATCGATTCCATTATCCAGACCGACCTCTGTATCTGGAGAGCCCCGGATCTCCTCAATGCCCTGACCAGCCTAATCCTTATTCCGTGGGGATCTCTTTTGGCTTCAATGTCATATATGATGAGGAACAAACCTGCTCCACCAACAACTTTAACTTTAACCTGACCTTAATAAATCGGCAGTGGTACTGATGAGCAGTTTCCCTGCAGCCTCGATCGCACGGCACCCGCCGGCGGTTGTGCTATCTGAGAACACTTCTGTTCACAGCGCTCTGAAGCAAATGGACGAAAAGAGTGTCAGACATGCGATTGTCTCAGAGGATGGCGTGCGGCTGACGGGGATAGTTTCGGCGAAGGATCTTCTGAACCTACTCGGGGGCGGGGACAAGTTTGCCTCCGTCCAAGCAGTTAAAGGTAAAAACATCCAGTCCTTGCTTGCTGCCCCAATTTCACCAATAGTGAACAGGAGACCGATCCTTGGGAGTGTTTCATCCCCCCTCCCAGAGCTGATGGCCATAATGTCAAGGCACGACATAGGGATGCTGCCGCTCATCAACGAGGATGGAACGATATGGGGAATCCTTTCGGAGCGGCACCTCTTCAGGCTCTTTGAGGCGCAGCAGATGTTCGTCAGGGTTTCGGAGATAATGTCGGCACCATTAATTTCCCTTGATATAAGGGCTAGCCTCCTCGACGCGATGAAGTTGATGATCAAAAACGACATCAGGCGTGTCCCAATAACGAAAGGTCTGGACGTCTGGGGGATCGTCACAGCGAAGGACATCATAAGGTTCCTCGCGAGCCCCTATGTGGATGCCCTCCTCGAGAAAGACCTCTCCGATTACCTGCTGAATGTAAACGTGTCCAAAATCGCAACCGCAAACCCGAAGACAGTGGATCCTGATCTCGACCTCTGCAATGCCGTTAAGATAATGAACGCATCCAACATTGGGTCCCTGATCGTTGTCTCAAATGGGAAGCCGTTCGGTATTATTACTGAGCGGGACTTTTTGTTGAAGTTGCCGAAACTCAGGGGCGTCGAGTTCATGACCGATGTCAACCGTAACCGCGTTCTAGTTGGCAGGATCCACTTCTAAGCGTGGCATTAAATGGCGAAAGTGAAGGGGACCATTTCACTTTTCAGACGGTTCTACTTCCTTTTGGCAGTTTTTTCCCTTTCCACTTACTTGCTATCGATGGCGCTTGCGATAGCCTTTGTCTGTTTCCCGAATGGCTTCCCTGGCTCCCTCCATCCGAATTCGATCGAATCCTATGCCATTCCAGGTCTGGTTCTTGACAAGGGTTGCATATCCCTATTATTCCTGCTGATGATTCTTGCTTTCGTATTTGCATTCATCGTTTCAGGCATTTCTCCGCCGAACCTGTACAGATCATCTCTTGCCTTCCTAAAGGGGGAAGCTAGCGCCTACGGGGTGAACTTCCTACTTCTGATGCCACTTGTCTGCTCAGCCAGCTTCTTTGCATTCTTCGTAATACACTTCTTGGAGGAATCTGCTGGGATCCCGGTTGGAGGTGTGGTGTTTCAGGATCTCTTTGAAGAGTTGCTCCTCTCATCCTACTCGGTCTTTGCGGAAGAGCTAGTCTTCAGGATGTTGCCAGTACTAGTCCCTGTTGCTTTCTACTTGATAGTCTCCACACCTGGAGAGGCAATGGGGATAAGGGAGGCCCTCCTGGCACTACTCAAGCCGAGGTTTTTTATCGTCTCGAGCAGGGGCATAGCAGACATTCCACGCAGACTGGTTGCGGCTCTGGTTGTGTCTTCATCTCTCATTTTTGCCTACGCACATATCGCCTCAGGCGCTTGGGGCGCGGGTAAATTCTTGACGGCGTTTATAGCGGGCCTAATACTCGGTTTTACAGCCTTCAGTTATGGATTCGAGAGCTCCATACTGATCCACTGGTTCTACAACACGTATTGGCCATCCCTTGCCTTGGTCTCCGAGTTCCCTTCCCCATTGGGCTGGCTTTATTCAGGGATCTTCTATTATACAATTATCTCAGGGGCTTTGATTTTGGTCTTTCTGCCATCGATACTTCGCCCCAGCGGCTCGAGCCCTGACCAGCAGACCGGTTAGTTGTGCTGTTTCATGGATTCACGAACTGCCTTTCCCCGGATTATTTCATCAGGAGAAGTTTAACCAGCGTTTTTAAACTCTGAAAGCAAAACAATTCAACATGTCTGAGGCACAACAAGCAAAGGACCCTTTGAGAGTGATTGGGGCACCTCTGGTGGAGTCCGCACTGAAAGACATTCTCGGTGCCAAGATTGAGTCTTCTACAGCTAAGCGTGCCATTCGCAGCTTTTCGCGCAAGTGGAAGGACTACTCAAGGGCTGCACTTATGGTTATGGCCTGCAAGGCAGTTGGCGGATCCCCTGAAATGGTCGCTCCGGCGGCAAAAGCGCTCGTGCTTTCGGGGGCAGCATTTG
Source organism: Candidatus Methanosuratincola thermotaenarum (assembly GCA_038801655.1). Lineage (GTDB taxonomy): Archaea > Thermoproteota > Methanomethylicia > Methanomethylicales > Methanomethylicaceae > Methanosuratincola > Methanosuratincola thermotaenarum. The sequence goes on from JAULTB010000024.1 coordinate 17,908, forward strand.
ATCTCCATGACGACATAGTCGACAAGTCATACGTAAGGACGGAAAAAAACATGAAGACTACGATGGGGCTGTTTGGCATGGAGGTGACTCTCCTTATCGGAGATGCCTTTCTAATAGAGGGGCTCTCCAAACTTCACGAGCTCAGGGAGACTCTGCCTGCCGACAAAGTCAGGTTAGTGATAGAGACAATAAAAGAGGGGCTTTACGAACTCGGCTCGGCTGAGGTAGACGAGCTCAAGCTCGTCAGGAACTTTACTGTGAAGCCGAAGCAATACTTGAGGATAGTCAGGATGAAAGCAGCTGATGTGGAGTCTTACACAAGAGTGGGCGCCATAATAGGCGGTGCAACAGAAGGAGAAATTAATGCGCTTGGTGAGTTCGGCAGGCTCTTGGGCATGCTTGTGATCCTCAGGGATGATATAAACGACACATTCAATGACAAATGTGAGCTTATTTCACGGATAACCAAGGAAAGCCTACCATTACCGATAGTATATTCATTAAATGATCAAAGAGTGGTGAAGAAACTTGGCTCACTTGTTGAAGACAGCTCCGATCAGAACGTCCAGGAGCTTCTAGACCTGGTCGATGAGAACAAGGGTTTCGAAAGGACCAAGGCCATAATGGAAAGTTACATATCTAAATCTAAGGCGCTCCTTAGTGGGATCAAGGATCCTAATGAACTCTTGGCCCTTTTCAACTGTTAACCAGGGACCCACAATCTTACGGGAGTCGGGTTATAACTCTTCATTTTTTTACCTCCA
>JAULTB010000069.1:0-2895 GCA_038801655.1 Candidatus Methanosuratincola thermotaenarum
TAGGGGTCACTTCCTTTCTCCTTATGATCGGCTTGTTCTCCTGGACGTTTATGTTGAGCTCGTAGAAGTACTTCTCGAACCCCCCTGTGCTGGACAGGACCTTGACCGAGCTGTGGGCGGTTATCTGCCCGTAGAGGACAGCCATCTTGCCCCCGAGACCGAAGATGCCCCTGCTCTGCCTGAGCGTGTACTTAGAGCCGAAGAGGATCTGCCCGAAGGCGTACGGGACCTGGTCGTAGGGTACGCCGATACCGTTGTCCTCGACCCGTATCCTGTATATGGAATTCCCTTCGTCGATCAGCTTGGTCCTCACGTCAGGCGGGATGCTGTACTGCTCGCAGGCGTCCAGCGCGTTCTCGACGAGCTCCCTGATTATCGTATAGGTCGCCCTGACGGGGTTGTCGAAGCCAGCTATCTCCCTGTTCCTGTAGAAGAAATCAGCCGCAGAGATTGACTGGAACTTCTCCCTAGACACCCCTCAACCTCCCTTCCGGCCTTCTCCCTCTGCCCCTTCCTGATCCCCTTCCGCGGTCTCCTCCCCATCCCCTTTCACGAGCCCCTCCTTCAGCTCCGGTCTCTCCTCCCAGAGCGAGAGCCTCTTCTTCTTGAGCTCCAGGTGTGCGCTGTTCAGGTACTTGTAGACCGCACCGTGCATGGCGCCCTTCACGAGCATCGCTATCGCCTCCTTCGCCACGAGTATCTCGTCGTACTCCCCGATCACGGAGACGGTGTGGCCGTATACGGAGACCGCAGTGCCCGTGAGCTTCTCTATGATCCTCCTGGTCTTGCCGTTCTCGCCTATTATCCTCCCCTTGACCCTTAGGAGCTGGTTCCTCGAGTCCCCGAGGGCCTCCTTAAGATCGATGACCTCGATTATCTGCCCGTCCGTGAAGAGCCTGAAAGCGCGCTGCGGGCTGAAGCCCCTGCCTATCGCCGTGACGATGTCCCTAGCCTTGAGGATCCCGGAGGGGTCGCCCTTTCCCGCCTCTGCCTCGATAACCACTTCGCCGCTCTTCCCGTCCACGGTGATCTTCGTGCCCGTGCCTCTCTCAATCTCTGCTTTCGTACCGCCGCTCTCCCCTATGAGGACCCCTGTCCTCTCGACGGGTATCTTCATGTATATCCTGCTCATTGACGTTTCAGCCATTTTATGACACTCTCCGGGTCAGGTGGATTTAGACCCTTCTTCTCAAAGAATCTTATAAGATTTCCAACGTCCCTGCTCAGGAAGGCTTCTGCCATGGGGTGCGTCTTCAGCACTGCCTGGCCTAGGTCGATGAAGTATATCTTCCCTTCGTGGACCATGATGTTGTATTCGCTGAGGTCCGCATGCACGAGCCCCGCATCCCTGTAAAGCCTATAGAGCATACCCATGGTGTCCTCGTATATCTGGCTACTGATTTCGTCGCCACTCAGGTTCTTCAGTATCGGCGCGGGATCGCCCCCTTTCCCGATGAACTCCATCACGAGTATGTTCTGGGAGACTTGGATGGGTTTTGGGACCCTCACCCCTGCGCTGTAGGCTTGGGACAGGTTCTTGAACTCCTTCTGGGCCCAGGTGTAGATCAGCTTCCTGTAGTCCTTGCTGTCCTTGAACCTCGGGTCGCCTTGGATGTACTGCCTTATGGACTTCTTGAACTCCATTGACGACGTCAGGTATATCTTCACAGCAAGGTCTTCGCCCGACTTGCCCTTAGCCCAGTAGATCCTCGACTCCTTCCCTGCCTTGACTGCGCCGAAGACCCTGTCGATGGGGCCGTTGTTTATCATCTGGTAAAGTGCCATCACAGTCTTTACGTCGAAGACCTCCTCGACCGTCTTGAAGAGATCCTCGTCCTTAGTTCGCTTCGACCTGATCCGGTCTACCCTGAGCTCCTCCTTTCTTGCAAGTGCTTCGTAGTCCTCGCCCAAAAATATCGCCTAAAAACCATTAGATAATTGATGACGATAATGATAAAAGGCTTTCTAAGGGCTGCGTGGGGGGTGTCAGACTAGCATGTCCAGATATCCCCTGGCCTTCAGCTCCCTCATGTCCCCCCGGTCGTACCTCCAGACTATGTCCCCCTTCTGGTCTGGCTGGAAGTCCCATGGGGCGACCAAAACAATGTCGTTGAGCCTGAGCCAGATCTTCTTCTTCATCTTCCCAGGGATCCTGCAGATCCTCGTCTTACCGTCCGAACACTTTACCTTAACCCTGTCGAAACCCAGCAGCTGGGTGACGACGCCTACCAACTCCCCCTCAGATGGCAACGTTAGGCTGCGTGAGGGGGCTTCTCTATCCGACATTAATGCACCTTCTTTGATCAGAGAAAGGGGCGGTCAATATTAAATTTTGTTCCCAAACCAAAACCCAAACACACACAAACGAAAGAAACAATCAATGAAACAGACGGATACAAACAAAAAATTAGAGGAGGATGCTGGGAGCCATCCCATTCCTTGAAGAGCGTTGCACCGCATTTGTAACAGTGAATCGCACCCTTTGGATCCTTTGCGACGAATTGCGAGCAGAAGATCTCTTATTCCTTTGGCGCTTTTGCAATTGGTGTTGACTCGAAATGACCGGGCAAAAATGGAATTGTGACTGATAGCCGCGTTGATTGATGAAATATTGTGAAGAATCTCGGCAGAGGCGCATCGTTAATTTGCGGGTTGCCCTATAATCGCGTGTGCCATTGTTATGCGGGTATCCGCGTCTCATCCCTTTCCTATGTAATTTCTCCTGTTCTGAACACAACCTGTTATTCTGGGCGACAGCAGATTTCCTCGGACCCCGTAACCCTTAATTCTACCTCGGTTTAAACCCTAAAGGGGGCCCGTGGCCTAGTCCGGATCATGGCGGTGGCCTTCGGAGCCACAGGACCTGGGTTCGAATCCCAGCGGGCCCGCCACCAA
>JAULTB010000025.1:0-17889 GCA_038801655.1 Candidatus Methanosuratincola thermotaenarum
AGTTCTGCAGCAACGGCCCTTGCAGGATCATACCCGGCAAGCTCGAGCGCGGGACCTGCGGCATAGATGCCGATGCAATGGCGATGCGGTACATGCTCCTGAGGAATGCGATGGGGCTCTCGACCTACACCTACCATGCTAGGGAGGTCGCGAGGACGCTAATCGCCACGGGCTTGGGGAAGACCCCTTACTCCATAAAGGACGAATCCAAGCTCAGGATGCTGGCCAGGACATACGGGATAGATGACTCAAAGAGCGACTCGCAGCTTGCAGTCGAAGTAGGCAGAGCGATCCTCCGGGAGATCAACGCCGACCCCTCAGAGCGGCTAAGCACACTCTCCTTCGCCACATCGGGCAGGATCGAGACCTGGAGGGGGCTGGGCATACTCCCTGGGGGCCCTGCGAATGAGCAGATCGATGCAGTGTCGCACTGCCTGACTAACGTGGACGGCGACTATGTCTCCCTCGCCAAGACGGCGATGCGCCTCGCCCTCTCGTGCATATACGGATCGCAGATACCGCTCGAGCTCGGTCAGGACGCCCTCTTCGGGACGCCACGCTCGCACGCAGTCTCGTTCGACCTGGGGATCGTGGATCCGGAATATGTAAACATCGTCGTGAACGGTCACGAGCCTTTCATCGGAGTCGCGCTGATCGGCCGCTGCAAGGATCCGGCCGTCCAGGCAAAGGCACAAGAAGCAGGCGCCAAGGGCGTGCGCGTGATAGGATCCATAGAGACAGGGCAGGAGATGCTCCAGCGGATGGCAACGGACGACGTTTACGTTGGGATGACAGGTAACTGGATCACTATAGAGCCTCTGATAGCGACGAACGCGGTAGACCTGTTTGCCATGGACATGAATTGCTCGCCCCCATCCCTCGAGCTCTACGCGAAGCAGTATTCGACCACCTTCGTCTCGGTCTCTCCGCTCGTGAACGTCCCAGGCATAACAAGGCATGTCGACTACCTGCCAGAGGAGGTCCCAAGGCAGGCCGACGAGCTCGTGAGTCTGGCTATCGAGAACTTCAAAAAGAGGAGAGGCTCGGCCAGCAGCGTCCCGATGGCGAAGCGGAGCGCGATTGTTGGCTTCTCGGTCGAGTCGATACTCGAGGCGCTTGGGGGATCGCTGGAGCCCCTCCTCGCCGAGATAAAATCAGGAAGCGTGAGGGGGGTCGTCGGTCTAGTCTCCTGCACGACGCTCGGCAACGGCCCGCACGATCTGCCTACTATCACCATGGCCAAGGAGCTGATAGGCCGGGACATTCTGGTCCTCTCAATGGGGTGCGGTAACGCCGCGCTGCAGGTGGCCGGCCTCTGCTCTCCTGAGGCAAGGGAACTTGCCGGACCGGGCTTGAAGAGGGTCTGCGGATCGCTGGGCATACCCCCGGTCCTCTCGTTCGGGACCTGTACTGATACGGGTCGCCTTTCAATACTCGTCTCCGAGGTTGCAAAGGCGCTCCACGTTGACATCCCAGATCTCCCAATCGCGGTAACTGCCCCGCAGTATATGGAACAGAAGGCCACAATTGATGCAGTCTTTGCGCTTGCCCTGGGCGCGCTCACCCACGTGTCCCCAACCCCGCCGATTGTAGGAGGCTCCCGACTGATGAAGCTCCTCTCGCAGGACCTCGCGCACGTCACTGGCGGCTCCCTCCTCATCGAGGACGATATGGTGAAGGCAGCCGAGAAGATAGCAATCCATATCGAGGGAAAGCGGTCGGCCCTAGGTCTAGCCTGACACAATCCGATTCAGCCTTCTGAAGGTGCGGAAAAATTCGGCCCGCCTTTGCTGGCGGGAATGCAAATTTTTTATCTGATCGCGGGGTAGATGACTCATGGAACCTAAAGAGGCAGCAAAGAACGCAATTAAGTATGTCTTCGACGCGATCCCAAATGAGCGCCTGACTGTAATCTGCGACGACTGCAGGCTGGACATAGGGGAGGCCTTCGCGCTCGGGGCACTCGAGCTCGGGCTCGCCACTAGGCTCATCCCACTAGAAACCGGAGTTGACGTTAGACGCGAGCTACCGGAGTGCGTCTCCGAGGCTGTCGCCAGGAGCACCTCTGACATCTTCATCACAGTCTTCAGGGAGAGCGAGAGAGAGACCCCATTCCGGGTCAGCATAATAAATCTGATCTCGAGGTACAGGAAGTTCCGGCTGGGTCACTGCCCGGGGATAACCATGGACATGATGACCGAGGGCGCCCTCTCGCTGACAGAGGAGGAGCACAGGTCGATGTACTCCTCCGCCATGGGGCTGATCTCGCGTTTAATTGGCGCGAGGGGCGTCAGGGTCACCAGCCCCAGCGGGACCGATATCTCCTTCAGCGTCGAGGGCAGGGATTTCTTCACCGACACAAAGTTCGACTGGGGCCTCTTCAAATGGTGCAACCTCCCGACAGGGGAGGTGATCGTAGCCCCGGTTGAGACTTCCCTCGAGGGTAGGATCGTCTGCGATCTTGCGATCGGAGGCATCGGGCCAATTAAGACGCCACTCGAGATAATTGCTAGGGGCGGGCGGGCTGCAGAGTTCAGGTGTGATGACAGGGACCTGCTCTCTAGGGTCGAGACCGCTCTGGGGGTCGACGAGATGGCGAGGCATGTCGGGGAGTTCGCCTTCGGCCTCAACAAGAAGGCGAGGGTCAACGCTGGTTTCCTCGAAGCCGAGAAGGTAGCGAACACAATCCACGTGGCATTCGGTCACAACACAGACTTCCCCGGCGGCAGGAACAGATCCGCAACGCACATGGACTTCCTCGTCTCCAGGCCCACCGTGGAGTGCACATACTCCTCAGGGATCACCGAGGCATTGATGCGCGACGGCAGGGCACTCTAGCCCTTGCATAGCTTAAGGATCATCTCCCATTCCTCGTCGATCCTTTTCTTCATCGCCTCAATCTTGGAAGGATCCGATTCGGAGAACCTCCCTTGGATTCTGAGATACTCCTCGAGCGGGCGCCTCCTTGACCTATCTGCCAGCCCTGAAGATGGCCCTGTGAGCTGGCACCTCCCGCCTGTCCACTCGTAGAGTATCCATGCCCCGGTCTCGACTGCCAGCCTTCCGACTTCGACCGTCTTCTCGGACGGGTACCTCCAGCCAGGCGGGCATGGGGAAAGCAGATGGATGTACCTAGTCCCTTTCATCGAGATTGCCCTCCTGAGCTTGTTTGCGAAGTCAAGCGGGTAGGATGCGCACGCGGTCGCAACGTAGGGGATCCTGTGTGCCATCATTATCCTTGGGACATCCTTCTTCCGCTCAGCCTTCCCTGTTATTGTGGTGGTTGTCCTCGCTCCTTCGGGCGTGCTCCCGCTCCTCTGGGTCCCGGTGTTCATGTAGGCCTCGTTGTCATAGCAGATGTAGATCAGATCGTCCCCCCTTTCCGCTGCCCCGCTCAGCGACTGGATGCCTATGTCAGCAGTCCCGCCGTCACCTGCCCAGCAGACGACATTCGCATCGGTGATCCCCTTCATCTCCAGCGCTGCCCTTATCCCAGATGCCGTGGCGGCTGAGGCAGCAAATGCGGTGTTGAAGACTGGGACCTTCGATGGCGTCTTGGGGTAGTGCCCCTGCGCCACCGACATGCAGCAGGCCGGGACAATGAGGGCCGTTCTAGGCCCGAGCACCTTTAACCCTATCCTCATCGCCATGACTGCCGCGCAACCCGGGCATGCCGCATTCCCGGGTAGAAAATACTCCTCGTCTGTCAGGCTCTTCAAAGTTAAAGTTTCCGTTATCCCTTGATGCCCCACCATATTTCCCCCGCCTCCTCGCCCGCTTCTGCCCTGCTAATCGCATCCTTGGCGATCCCAGAAAAGTCCGCCACGCTAAGGTCGCGACCCCCGATCCCCGCTATGTAACTGAAAGGCGTTGCCCCAATTGCCGAAGCCACCTCTCGTCCGATTATGCCGCCGGAACCGAAGGAGTAATCCCTGTCGACCACGGCGACCGCCCTGCATCCCTGCACTGCTGACCTGATCCTCTCAGCAGGGAACGGCCTGAGGACCCTAAGCCTCGCAACTCCGGCCCTGATCCCCTCGTCCCTCAGGGCGTCCGCCGCGTCCTTCGCATCCCCAGAAGACGCGCCGGCGACCACCAGTATGACCTCCGCGCCTGAAGTCTTGTACTCCTCCACCAGTCCTGCCTGCTCCCTGCCCGAGATCCTGCTGAACTCGGAGGCCGACTCCTCGATTACTCTTTCGCTGTCCTTCACCCTCTCCATTATCGAATGCCTGATCTCCATCATCCTCTCTGGACTGGCCATGTTCCCATAAGTGGTCGGGTCTTGGAAGTCTATTACTTTCCACCCCCCTTCAGGTGCCGGAAGAAAGGCTTCAGCCTCCCCCTGCCCGATCAGGTCCAGCCTCTCCGAGGTATGCGAAAGCGAGAACGCATCGAGACCGAACATGACAGGCTGCCTCACCCTCCTGTCCTCGGCAATCCTGAACGCCTGTATGGATGCATCATAAGCCTCCTGCACGCTCTCGCACATGATGGCTATCCATCCCGCGTCCCGCTGGCTGAGCATGTCCGTATGCTCATTCCAAATGCTCCAAGGGGGGGCAAGTGCCCTAGCCACAACTGCCATCACCACCGGGAAGCTCCCGAGCCCTGCCCAGAAGACCATCTCGCTCATGTACAACAACCCTTGCGAGGACGTGGCAGCGAATGCTCTCGCGCCGCAGGCTGACGCTCCTATGCAGGCTGCCATCGCGCTGTGCTCCGACTCCACCCGCAGAAATTTTGCGCGCATCTCCCCCTTTTCGATGAATTCGGAGAGCTTTTCGATGATCTGCGTCTGGGGGGTTATCGGGTAGGCTGCTATCACCTCTGCCCTCGCCGCCTTAACGCCGTACGCAACAGCATGGTTTCCGGTCGCTATCAAACGACTAAACCTCCCTTGCCATTTTTATGGCACGGGCAGCGCAGACCTCGGCGCATATGCCGCAGCCCTTGCAGAATTCGTACACTATCCAGACCTCCCCCTTGCTACCCCTCCTAACTACGCCCTCAGGGCAGAATAACCAGCAGAGGTGGCACTTCGTGCACATGCTGTTGTCCACCACAGGCCTCTTGATCCTCCACATCCCTGTAAGCCCGCCTGCCCCCTCCCTTGCCCTCGAGACAGGTAAAACTACCAAGTTTTCACCCCATCATAACCCGACGCGGCTGCCCTGAGGTTCCTCTCTGCCACCTCCCCCTTCCACCTGGAGTTGATCACCTTGAGTACAGTCTCTTTGCTCATTACGCCGGTCACTTTCGAGATCGCCCCGAAGATCACGGTGCTCAGTATCGCCCAGCCTGCGCTCACCAATCCATTCCCAACCGCAATACCTGTGGCGTCTATAAGTGCGACCCTGAATCCTTCCAGCTGCGGCTCCTGCTTGTGGTTCACCACTAGTATTGCCCCCTTGGGTGCCCCATAAAAGACGTCCTTCATGTAGATGAGCAGGGGATCGCATACTGCAATGATTTGGGGTCTTTGGACCTGTGAATGCCGCCTGATTGGGGATTCGGAGATCCTTGCGGAGGCGCTCACCGGGGCCCCCCTCCTCTCCGCACCAAAGAGCGGTATTGACTGCGCGTAGAATCCTTCGACGATGGCAGCCTCAGCGATCATCTCGGCGGCGGTAACTATCCCTTGGCCGCCCCTTCCGTGGAGTCTAATCTCAAGGAACAAGGGGACCGCCTATATTTACATTTGTAAAGTACCTGTAAAAAATCTTTTGCAGGGAGAGCTGGATGAGTGCTGCCGGCAGCAGGCAAACTTTAAAAAGATCGTGCCCTGCAAGTCTGAAGGGGGCTCGAGGTGGCCCGGGTTAGGCAGCCAATGCGGGCTGCCCCCGAAGGGTAGCGGTTATCCCGGAGGCCTGTGGCGCGCAAGCGCAGAGAGCCTCAGCTCGCGGGTTCGATCCCCGCCCCGGGCCCTCAATGTTTCTTTCTAGATCCTCACGAGCCTGTACTTGCACGATCCGATGCCCAGACGTTCTGCTTCCTTGATGTGTATCCAGCTGTCCGTCCTGTTTATCTTCCCCAAGATGTCCGGCGGCGATGCCCCCCAAGAGGGGAACGCCTCAGCAGAGTCGATCAGATGAATTGATGCTGCGTCTACGGCCACGGGATCCCTTGATGCTAGTATCCCGACGTTCTGAACCACTATCCTGCCTGCCGGGGCTGCGCAGTCGCACATTGGCGTGACGTCGAACATGAAATTTAGAAAAACAGCCCCCTTCCCTTCCATGACTCTCATGGCCCCGGCAGCCGCCTCGGCCATCCCCTTCTGGAACCTCTCCTTCCCGTCTTCCAGGATGCCTATTGCCCCGTATTCGCAGCTGAACCTGCAGGTGGAGCAGTAGAAGCACCTATCCCAGTCCCAGACTGGTCTCCCTTCCACCATCCTCAAGGCAGAGAACCGGCAGACCTCGGCGCATGTGCCGCATCCCGTGCAATTTTCTTCGTGAAAGACAATCCCATGCGCCTTGTGCTGCTCCCTCTTGCAGTCCTTCGTTGTGCATCCCATCGCCAGGTTTTTGATCGCCCCCCCTATTCCCGACAGGACATGCCCTTTGACGTGACTCAACACAACGATAGCGTCTGCATCAGCAATTGCCTTGGCTACCTTGACAAAATTGATGAATCTTCCGCCTTCGGTGACCGTGCCGCTATATCCGTCAGGGGCGTCGGCAATCAGTATCGGGCACCCGAGCCCCTCTTCCGTGAAGCCATTGTATGCCGCGGTTCTCAGGCTCTCCTCGACCGTTACCCTCGCACCCTCTGGGTAGAGTGCTGTGGTCTCTGTGGCAAACGGGGTGCCGCCCACGCTTTTCACATGATCCACCACCCGCCTCACAAAGGCTGGCCTTATGTGCGTATAGTTCCCTAGCTCCCCGAAGTGGGCCTTGACAGCTACCCTTTTGCCTTCCAAGCCTATGCATTCTCCGCTCCCACAAGCCCCTGTGCATCTCTCGAGCAGCCGATCAATGCCTCCTAGCACGTCGCCGCTCTCGGAGAAATCGAAGAAGTATACCTCGGACACTGTTCAGCCCTCCGGATAATATTGTCTAAAGAGGATAAAAATACCTGCCCTGTTCGCTCCTGGCGACTTTTTCTTGAGAACAAAAACCTTATCATTTTAAATATCCGCTGCAGCCTGACTTAATCTGTTGAGGGGTACCCTATGAGAAGGCTCCAGTGCGGCGGGGTGGTCTGGATAGACCTGGAAAAGCCAAATCGGGAAGATGTGATGGGGCTCGGAAAGCAATTCCCTTTCCACCCGCTCAACCTTGAGGACTGCCTCTCCAGGACACAGCTTACCAAACTTGAGCGCCATGAAGATCACATCTTTCTTGTCGTGCGGTTTCCGGTGAAGTGCGGGGATCTGAGCTGTTCCCCCTCGCAGATCTCATTTTTCCTGGGCAAGGACTACCTTGTCACCATCCATGACGGGAGCATTGGTGCAATGAAAGAGGTCTTCGACTCCTGCGAAGCCTTGACCAAGCAGAACCAGAAGGTGACTTGGGACGGCGTCGGCTCCCTCTTCTACACGATCGTCAGCAAGATAGTCGATTCGCTCTTCCCGGTAATGGAAAGGATGATGGACCGCATCGAGGACCTTGAGGACAGGATATTCAGCGAGCAGCACGACGCCCTGTTTGAGGTCGCGAATCTGAGGAGGAGCGTCTCTGACCTGAGGAGGATCATCTCACCGTTCAGGAAGGTAGTCGCCGACATCTCGATAGCCGTGAGCGAGGTTACGGGGGATGACCTGAAAGTTTACTTCGATGACGTGAAGGACAGGGTAGAGCGTATTTGGGAGCTCTCCGAGACCTGCAAGGAGCTCGTCGAGATCTTCAAGGACACTGACTTCACGCTCTACCAGAGGCGCATGAACCGGGCCCTCGTCATCCTAACCGTGATATTCACGATCACCATTCCGGCCACGACAGTAGGCACGTTCTACGGGATGAACATACCCATGCCAGGATCTGCCGTGGAGCCCACGGAAGGTTTGCCCACCTTCCTAGGGCCTTGGACAACTTTCATATTCGTGCTCTTGATTTCCTTAGTGCCCGCCGCGTTGATGCTGGCATACTTCAAGAGAATAGGCTGGATTTGAGCTCTACCGCCATTATTTAGGTGCAATATGATGGAGAGCGTTCTTGTAACTGTCGAGTACGGCAAGGAGAACGGGGCAGCAGTGGAGGTCCTTGATTGCATCCTGCCTTTGGATCCTGATGCCTCAGTCAGGCGCACCGGATTCGGGGGGGTACTCGTCCTCGAGACCTCCCTTGATCCTGACAGCGCAGCTGAATGCATAGCGGGCTCCCTGAGCCGAATGGTGAGGAGTGCAATCCCGGTAGATCAGATTGTAAAGTCTGAGATCTCCGAAATTGAGGAGATCGCTGCGTCCAGCGTCAGAGTTGGATCCAAGATCGCGGTGAGGTGCAGGAGGAGGGGATCTGCCCTCCCCTCACCGAAGGAGGTAGAATGCATTGTGGGCCGCAGGCTCAAGGGGATCGGGTGCGCCGTGGATCTCAAGAATCCTGATCAGATCGTCCGGATAGAAATAATAGGGGAGATCACTGCTGTATCCGTTAGACCTCCCGACAGGTCTGTGTTCAAAACGAGATCCTCGCAGGTGCAGGCCTAATGACCAAGATTGGCATCGGGAAGATACCGAACTCGCTTCTGAAGAGGATAGTGCTCAGCCAGCTGGGGGTGGGCGATCCTGACGTCCTGGTGGGTCCGGGAATTGGTGAAGACGCCGCGATAATAAGTCATGGCGGCGGGGAATTAGCTTTCAAGTCAGACCCGATAACAGGATCAGTCGAAGAAGTGGGCATTCTCGCAGTCTACGTGAATGCGAATGACATCGCCTCGAGGGGTGCGGTGCCTCGGTGGTTCTTGGGGTGCATCCTGCTGCCCCCGAGGAGCAGCGAGTCGGATCTAGACAGGATCTGCAGGCAGATCGACTCTGCAGCAAAAGAGCTTCGCATCGCCGTCGTAGGCGGTCACACCGAGGTCACTGACGGGGCGACCCGCCCGATAGTGATCGGATCAATGATTGGCGTGATAAAGAACAGCAGGTTCATAACGACTGGAGGATCCTCGCCTGGGGATGCCGTATATATGACCAAGGCGGCAGGGATAGAGGGGACGGTGATCCTCTCTTCAGATCCGAGGATAGAGAAGAGCCTGGGCGAGGGCTTTGTGAAAAAATGCAAGTCCATGCTACCGAAAGTGAATGTCGTGAGCGAGTGCATGCTGCTTGCCGACCAGGAAGGTGTGGCTTCGATGCACGACGTCACCGAGGGCGGAATACTCGGCTGTGCCTGGGAGATTGCCGAAGCCTCCTCCTCAGGCATCTTCATCGACCTCTCCTGCGTCAGGGTCCTTGATGAGACAAGGGTGCTCTGTTCGGAACTTGGACTTGATCCCTTCAGGCTGATGGGGTCGGGGGCTGTCCTTTTCACCGTTAGGGCAGGGTCAGAGGCGTTGGTGGAGGCATCCCTCTCAAATGCAGGGATCTCGTATTCCCGTATCGGGGTGATCCTGGGACCGCACGAAGGCAGGAAGTTCAAGGATTTGGAGGGGCGCCTCTTCAGCATACCTCCCCCGGGGAGTGACGAGCTTTGGCGCGCACGGACTGAGGGTTAATACTTTCGGTTGTATCTCTGAAAAAATTCTTTTCTAAAGGACAAAAACCATAAATCACCCTGAAACCATCTCTGATCAGGTAGTCCCCTTTGGCGTACGACATAATATCAGGCGAGTTCGGGCGCCCCAGCGTCTTCAAGGACGAGTCCAAGCTCTTCCCTGACCACGTCCCAATGAACCTTGTCCACAGGGAGCCGCAGCTAAGGTCCTTGAGCAGGGCATTCCGGGCAATACTTGAGACGCCGGGGGCCGTCTCGCAGAAGGTCACCCTTGTCGGGGACGTTGGGGTCGGGAAGACAGCTGTGGCGAAGCGGTTCGGATCTACCCTCGAGTCCATCGCCAAGGAGAGAGGGATCGACCTGAGGTACGTGCACGTCAACTGCTACAAGGACAGAACACTCTTCCTAGTCGTGAAAAAGGTGGCCCAGCACATCATCCCGGCGATACCGGACAGGGGCTTCTCCGCGCAGGAGCTATTCGAGACCCTCTGGAACACGCTGGAGGACGAGGGGATTTACCTGCTTCTGGCGCTCGATGAGATTGACTTCCTGATCTCTGTCGCAGGGGAGAAGGAAGCCCCCCTCTACTTCCTCTCAAGGGCGACCGACGAGTTCCTAAACCGGAAGCAGCGGATGAGCCTCATCCTCATCACCCGGGACCTGGACTTCATTACGGGGCTGGATAAGAGCGTCCAGAGCACGCTCCTTCACAACGTCATAAGGTTCGAGAGCTATTCTGCTGCCCAGCTGTACGACATAATCCGGCTCAGGGGGCTGGAGTCGTTCAAGGAGGGGGCAATCGACGACGAGGTCCTTCTCATGATATCGGACATGGCGTCTCCACGGGGGGACGCGCGGTACGCACTCGAGCTCCTCTGGCGGGCAGGCAAGTACGCCGATTCCGAAGCAGCCAACAAGGTTCTGCCAGAGCATGTGAGAAAGGCCCAGCTGGACGTCTCGCAGTTCCCGATGCAGATCGTGCTGGATCTGCCCCTCCACGAGAGGCTATTTCTCCTCTCGGTCGCAAGGGCACTGAAGAGGACCAAGTCCGCATATGTAACTATGGGGGAGGTCGAGTCAGCTTACCGAATGCTCTGCGAGGACATGAAGGTCGAAGCCAGGAAGCACACGCAGTTCTGGGAGTACCTCCAGAACCTGAAGAACCTTGGGATACTGTACACGAAGATATCCGGAGCAGGATTCAGGGGGAAGACAACGCTCATAGGGATGCTGAACCTTTCTGTTGAGGCTGTGGAGAAGAACCTCTCGGCGGTGTTGAGATAATGGCTGTCGAAGAAATATTCTCTTCAAAAGGGAGGGTAAAGGTCTTGAAGGCGCTTGCGGAGACCGGGGAGATGAACATCTCAGAGATCACCAGAAGGACGAAGCTGAACCACACGACCGCCTCTGCGCACCTTGAACAGTTATGCAAGATAGGGGTTATCGAGGAGAAGCGGTTCGGAAGGGTCAGGATATTCAGGTTCAAGAAGGACGATCCGCGCGGCTGGGCAATCCGAACCCTATTCGACTCATTCTCAAAGCGGGGTCAGAGAGCATGAGCGTCAGGATGGTTGATGTAGGGGAAAAGCCTCCAGTCCTGCGGATCGCAGTTGCGGGCGGATCAATAAGGCTCAAGCCAAAGACTATCGATCTGATCAAATCCAACTCAATCGAGAAGGGGGACGTCCTGGCCGTGGCGAGGATCGCTGCCATCCAGGCAGTCAAGAGGACCTCTGAGAGCATACCTCTCTGCCATCCGATACCTGTAGACCATGCCTCAGTTGACTTCACCATAGGTTCCGATCGCATCGAGTGTGCAGTCCGGGTTAGGGCAGTTGCCAAGACCGGAGTGGAGATGGAGGCCCTCTGTGGCGTTTCTGCCGCCCTCCTCACGATTTGGGACATGACTAAGAAGTACGAGAAGGACGAGAGGGGGCAGTATCCAGAGACATTTATCAGTGAGATCCGTGTCCTCAACAAGTACAAGGGGGAACAGACCAATGCACACCGCTGATCACCATGCGAACCTTCCCAAGAGCCTGCGTTTCATGGTGATAGTGACCAGCGACACAATTGTGGCTGCAAAGGACAAGGGCGAGCCTTACCAGGACATAAGCGGTGACGTGGCTCTCTCGCTTATACTCAGCCACGGATTCAAAGTCACAAAACGGATCTATTTGCCCAATAGGATTGAAGCAATATTGAGGGAGACCAGGTCTGGGACAATCTCAGGATCCAACGACGCAATAGTGATAATCGGGGGGACCGGACTCAGTAGACGCGATGTTTCGATCGAGGCAGTCGCGCCCATCTTCGAGAAGCAGATCCCTGGATTCGGCGAGATATTCAGGCGTCTCTCGTACGAGTCCATCGGCACATCGGCGATGGCATCCCGCGCGACTGCAGGCGTGGTGAACGGGACGCTCGTGTTCGTGATCCCTGGGTCGCCCGAGGCCGTGAAGATGGCGATGGATCGTATAATCCTCCCCGAAGCGCCACACCTGATAAAGATGATCCGCGGATGATGTGAATGAGGCAACCCCCGGCCCTGGCAATAGTCTCCTTCCGAAGCGGCAAAGGGAAAACCACTCTTCTAGAGGGCATCATAAGGAAACTCACAAGCTCGGGGTACCGCGTGTGCGCGATCAAGCATTCGGCGCACAATGAAGTGCGTGATGCAGGCAAGGACACTTGGAAGTACCGCGGGGCCGGTGCCGCAGCTTCCGCCCTCCTCCAGTCCAGCGGCTACCTCGAAGTCTGCTCCCAAGGAGCCGACCTCCATATGGCAATCGGACTCGTCTCATGCTTCAAACCGGACATAGTGATCTGCGAGGGGTTCAAAGATTCTGGGCTGCCGAAGATAGCCATTGTCGAGCCCTCCGATTTAGGTCCAGGCTCGCGTCTGCGAGGCGTTGTGGCGCTTGTTCTCAAGGGGGGTGCTGCGCCTGTGAGCGGCATTGACTGCCTCCCATTCGACCCCTCGGCGGTTGCCGCATTCATCGAGAGAAGGTTCTTAGAGTCTGGGCGGAGGTTAACCATGATCGACAATTACGGCAGGCGGATCCTCGGGATAAGGATGTCCCTGACGCAGCGGTGCAACCTGAACTGCGTCTACTGCCACCATGAAGGGGAGGGATCGCCTTCAGGTGAGATGTGCACTGACGAGATCCTAAGGATACTCCGAGTGGCAAGGGATCTAGGGATGCTGAGAGTCAAGTTCACAGGGGGGGAGCCCCTGCTCAGGAAGGATCTGGGGGGAATCATCGCCTACTCCTATGCACTCGGGCTCGAGGATGTGGGCGTCACCACAAACGGGCAGCTCCTTAGAGAACGGGCCCTGGAGCTCTACGAGGCAGGGCTGCGTAGGCTGAACCTATCGGTGCCCAGCGTCGATCCTATCGTCTACAGGTCGATAACTGGAGGGGACCTCATGAATGTGGTAGAGGGGCTAGAGGCTGCCCGGAGGCTCGGGATCCATATTAAGATCAACACGGTTGTGATGAGGGGCATAAACGACTTGAGCATAGACAAGATAATTGAATTTGCGCGCATGCACTCTTCCCAGCTCCAGCTGATTGAGCTTGAGGATCTCCACTTGGACAAGGGCTTCTTTGAGAAATACCATCTCGACCTCGCCCAAACCGAAGAGGAGATTTCGCGCGCCTCCGACTCCGTGGTCGAGAGGGGCGAGATGAACAGGAGGCGGGTGTACTTGGTCAAGGGTCTGCCGATCGAGATCGTTCGCCCCGTAAGCAACCCACGCTTCTGCGCCGGATGCACAAGGATCAGGATAACCAGCGACGGGAAGATAAAGCCATGCCTGATGAGGGACGATCTCCTCTTCGACCTCCTCGGGGGAATAAGATCAGGGTTGACAGACGACCAGCTCAAGTCCATCTTCATGTCTGCTGTGTCGGCCAGGGAGCCGTTTTACAAGTGATCTTAGGCAGACCGCCGCGCGCCTCCCCCTGAGATTATTTCTATGTAAGGCAGGTACTCGAATGCTGCCTTCTTGAGGGAGACATGGTTCGCCCTGGCAATGAGATCCAGCACCTCCCGCTTGGTGCCCCTCTCCTCCTTCGTCTGGCTCATCATGCTGATCCTCTTGGGGAAGCTGTATCTCACAAACCTGTACTCCCCCCTCTTGGCTAAAGCTGCCCCGCCGGCTGCGAGTTCTAGCGCATAGCCGATAAGGTCCCAGGCTTGCCGCCTCTTGACGCGCCCGAGGAACACGTCGCCCCTGGAGAGCCAGTCGTATGCCTCTGCCCTCTCCTCTGGCGATTGGTACTGGTTCGGTATGTTCTCATTAATCCACTGGAGGGCCATCTCGGGATCCATCGCGGTCCCCTCGAGCGCGAGCTTCGCCTCCAGGGCGCTCTTTGAGGAGAATAGCTCTTTCATCACATCAAACGATCCCCGCTCCTGCACTCTGAACTGGAGCCCCCTCACCTCCAGCTCGTTGAGCGTCTGCCTTCCGGTTGCGAGCATCTGGAAGTCGTTTATCGCAGCCCTCAGGTCCCCGTTGGAGAACTCTGCTATTCGCTCGAGCGCGCCGTCTGTCGCCGACACCCCTGCCCTCTTGGCGACCTTCCTAAGGTATACGACAATGCTCTGGCTCCTTATCCTCCTGAACTGGATCATCTCGCAGATCTCGCGGAGGCCCCTGAACCTAGGGTCCCAAGGGTCGTTCGCGCCGACTACGACCGGGTGCTTGGCCGCCCTAATAGTCGCGATTATCGAGGAGAGCCCTCCCCTGTCTTCCCTTCCCGATATCCCGTCTATCTCGTCCATGAAGATCAGCTTGCCTCTCCTTCCGAACAGGGATGCCTGGGATGCTGCGCCCCCTGCAACCCTTTCAACGAGCTCCTCCGTCCTGAAGTCGCTCGCATTCATCTCGATGAGTTCGAGATCAAGCTCTTTGGCGACCAGCTCCACAGAGAGCGTCTTGCCTGTGCCCGGCGGTCCATAAACCATTGCCCCCTTCTTGACCCCTTCCCCGCCCTCCAGCCTCCTCTTGACCCAGTTCAGCAGCTGCTCAGCCGAGGCATAGTTCCCAACGATCTCCATCAGGCTGGCTGGCTTGAACCGCTCAGTCCACGGCAGCCCTTCTCCTGTCAATCCGCGCCACCCGCCTGACCCTTGTCTCACCCTTCGCGCCCTATGTCTGCCACCTTTGCGAGCATCGAGTTTATCTGGATCTCGTCGCTGCCGCCCTGCAGAAGCCTGAACTCTGCCTCCCCGACTGCCTCTATTATCCTCAGCTTCGCCTTCTCATCAATGTTGAGCCCAAGGATCTCCCTGTGAATCTGCTTGACAACGTCGAGACCAGAGAGGCCGTATTCCACCATCAGGCCTATCGCCCTCTCGCGCGCGGACTTGAAATCCCCGCCTAGGGCGTCGGCCAGCAACCCCTTTATCTCCTTGGGGCTTACCCTCCCGGCGATCCTGTAGATGACGCCTTCGTCCACGACCTCCGAGGTGGCTGCAGCCGCCTGGAGCGTGTTTATGACCTTCCTTAGATCCCCATTGCCGACGTAGATGAGTGCATCGATCCCCTCTTTGGTGATCTCCACGTTCTCGAGCTTGCAGATGTATGTTATCCTTGCCCTCACGTCCTCGGGCTTGAGCGGAACAAACCTGAAGAAAGCGCACCTCGACTGTATCGGCTCAATTATCCTGCTGAAGTAGTTGCAGCAGAGTATGAACCTGCAGGTTGCGGTGTACATCTCCATGGTCCTCCTCAGCGCCTGCTGCGCGTCTGCCGTGAGGTTGTCGGCCTCGTCTAGGACGAGTATCTTGAAGGGGGCCTCGGCCATACCTACAGTCCTGGCGAAGTCCTTGACGGTCGTCCTGATCACGTCGATCCCACGCTCGTCGCTTGCGTTGAGCTCTAGGTAATTCTTCTTGTAGTCCTTACCGTACAGGTCGCTGGCCAGGCACATCGCTGCAGTCGTCTTCCCTGTCCCAGGCGTCCCTGCAAAAAGGCAGTGGGGCATAGACTTCTCCTTGACAAACCTCTTCAGCCTCTCAACGATCTCGGTCTGGTTCACAATGGCGTCTAAAGTCCGGGGCCTGTACTTCTCTGTCCACATAACCTCGTGTGCTGACAATCGAGTCCCCTCCTGATTCGATCTCAAGGAAATGGTATTTAACCTACTCGGAGCCTTTCTTGGAACCCGATTTCGCATGCCAGGAGAAAGTCCTTGGCACTCCCCCTGCGGCAGCCTCTGCAAAAGCGCTCGCGTGGCATCCGCCCATTTGCACCCCTAAGCTCGGATGGATCTATAAGCTTTTTCAGGAAATATGCGATCCTTGTCTTTTCCCCGTCTTCCGGCTAATCCGGAATTCTACCAAAATGCTAATATCCGATCTGCTACCTTCATTCCTCGGCGAATCCAATATGCGCCTGGCGAGGGACGTCCCTGTTACCGCCTTTTACACCTCCTTAGTTACCGTCGCTACCATCGCATTCACAATCTATGTGCCAGCGACGAGGGGTTACTTCAATGTCGGGGAGTCTGCGGTGTTCCTTGCCGCCCTCCTTGGAGGCGCGAGGATAGGCGCCTTCGCAGGGGGGGTCGGATCCATGCTTGCCGACCTCATCCTTGGTTACTACCTGTTCGCCCCGGCTACACTCTTGATCAAGGGGCTCGAGGGTTTCATCTTGGGCGCTTTGGTCTCGAGGCGCCCTGGACTTCGGGAAAGGGGGTGGCGGCTGCTTTCAGTCGCGGCCAGTGCCCTCGTCTTCGCGCTGGTCTTTGCCGTCGGCACCTTGTTCTACTCCGGGTCGTCGGAGGTTTCCATCGGGCTGCCTTGGATTGGCACCTATGACTTTGTAGTCGAGCTCTCATACGCATTTTGGGCGGTCATAGGGATCGCCATAGCCCTTGTAGTCGCTTATGCCTCTTTCTCTGCGCGCCAAGAGACCGGGTATATGGCAATTTCCGCGCTGGTCTCGGGATCGGTGATGGTCGTAGGCTACTTCCTCTACGAGCAGCTGTTCCTAGGGTACGCCGCTATAGCCGAGGTCCCCTTTAACATAGGCCAGGTTCTGGTCGGAATCACCATTGCAATTCCCGCTTACGCATCTCTAAAGGTGATCTCGCGCCGATCCAGTCCAGTCAATGATCGCCCACCAGGGCGTTAAGATCCTAGAGCCTGTCCGACCGGGCAAGGGCAGCTGTCCGGACGAATCCGAAAGGTTAAAACTTTAAAACGCGTAGTCTCGTCTGAATAGCTTATGCCTGCCGATCCCTCCGAAAGCATCAGGCACTCTCAGTTCTTCTACGAGGAGGAGCTGATAGGCGTCACTTTCATCAAGGCTTTTCCTGCGACGTCAGTCGGAGGCGTTGAACTGGGCGCCTTCGAGGAGGGGAGGGAGGAGCGGCTGCCCATCTGGATCGCTAGGGTGCTCGAGGCGGAGGGGTTCGTCAAGGTTTCAGGAGAGGAGTCCCAGGCTCTGAAGTCAACAGAGCTATACAAGCTATGCTGGAAGGAGGAGCGCAACGAGGGTCTCTCGAAGCTCCCGAGCCACTTCTACCCTCGCCTAAGGCGCCTGCTGGCTTCGCTCGATGAGGCAATAAAGAACAACCCCACTCACACTCTCCTGAGCGAGCACCGGCAGTCTTTCATGAAGGCACAGGACTTGGTGAACTGCAGGCTGCAGAAGATCCTCCAGCTGGCAAGGGAGAGGAACCCGCTCAGGTCGTCCCTCGATATGCTAGAGCCGGAGGAGCTTGCCCTTTTCAATTCTATAAGGGAAGCGATAGACGAGTGGCGCAAGAAGATCATCTCTCCGGAGTGATTGTTATGACCGAGACTGTTGAGATTGTCGATTACCGTGAACGCTTCGTCAGTTTTCTCAAGGAGTTCCAGGACAGCAAGGGCTCCTTCAAGTACAGGGATGCGATGTCCAGCATAGCGTCGCAGGGGAAGACTTCCCTTGTGGTGGACTTCGAGGACGTAATATCCTTCGACCCGGACCTCGCGAAGGATATCAAAGAGAGGCCCCTCGAGCTGTTGCCAAAGATAAATGCCGCGATCTACGATGCAATGCGCGCGGAGAACATGCAGTACGCCGCGAAGATCAAGAACTTCAAGGCCCGGTTCAGGAAGCTCGACGAGGTCGTGCCGCTCAGGTCACTAAAGTCGGCTCACATGGGAAAGCTGATCATGGTGGAAGGGATAATCACAAGGGCATCCGCAGTGAAGCAGCTGCTGAAGACTGCGGTGT
>JAULTB010000070.1:0-2838 GCA_038801655.1 Candidatus Methanosuratincola thermotaenarum
CAAAAACGGACTCCTTTGAGAGATCCATGAACATTTTGCGGTCGCTGCCAAGCCTTACGCATATCTTTTTTGTGTCATCGAATCTCCCCACAATGCTGGCGGAGAAACCTGCGTCGCGCAGCCTTGAAACCAGCACCTCGTCATTGGAAGCAAATATGAAACCCATTGCGGGGTAGGATATGAACCAGTCTGAGATCGTGGTCCCTTCGGGCCTTGGTATCTTCCCGGCGTCGACTTCAGCCCCGACCGAGCTCGCTTCGCAGAGCATGGCCAAGCTGCCCAGGATTCCTGGGGCGCTTATGTCCCTCGATGCCTTGATCAGACCTGACTCGATGGCTGTGATAATTGACTCGATCATCATCCCCAGCTCGGAGCTGCCCTTTTTCAGCGTGCTGTCGAAGCACTTCACCCACCCCTTGACTCCGAAGGACCCCTCTAGATCGATCGCCATCACGATGTTGTCCCCTGGGCGGGCAGTGTTCCCCTTTGCTACGCGCCTTGCGATGCCGACGACAGCTGCGTCGATCGCCTCGTAAGAGGAGTCCGGGTGGGTGTGCCCCTTCAGGAGCTTCAGGCCGTACTTGTCCAGCCCAGCCTTTATGCCCTGGGCCATCTTCCGCCTGCTCTCCTTGCTCCCGGACATCACATTCACATAGCCCATCGGCCTGGCCCCCTTCACAACCACGTCGTTGACATTGACAAGCACAGAGTAGTATCCAGCAAACCACGGATCGGACTTCACCAAGTCTTCGGTTATCCCGTCGGTGGACACGACGATACTAACATCCCCGAGATCTATGAAGCCTGCATCGTCGTATTCGTGCTCCCCCAGAATCGCCGTGATCTCACCTATCTCGATCTTTCTCTTCAGTCCCTTGAAATTTTTCGCGACATCAATGATGTTCGAGAGACTCTCCAATCCGATCCCTCAGGTTAATAGGAAAGAGGAGAGATCAATATATAATAAAGTTTTGTGGGGAAGGAAGTTGAGGTTCAAGGAAGGGGACGCCGTAATCTACGAAAAGACAGGGACGAGGGGCATCATCACTAGGGTTGTAGAGATGGACGGAAAGACGTGGGCGGAATTGGACGCTACAGGTCTCCTATACGACGAGAATGTCCTTGAGTCATCCGAAGAAAGAGCGATGGCAGAGCCAAAGCCCAAGCGCGTAAAGAAGAGGGCGAAGAAAGAGGAACCGGTGATCAGCGAGGAACAACTGAAGGGCGGGGATATGACGATAGACACCAGCGGAAGCTGCAGCGGCGCAGGGTGATGCCCACAGTTGAGAAAGGCTGTCGTTCTGGACAAGTCTGGCACCATAATAGATCCATGCAGGGTAGTGTACGATATCGAGGATGAGAAGTGGCTCTACCACATGAGCACGCTGAAGTACGTGGTCGAGAAGGGAGGAGTTCTCGTAAATTTGAGGGGCAGGATCCAGGACATAATCGCAGGGAATATCGCTAAAGCCAGGCTGAAAGTGAGCTGCTGTGCATTGAAAAGCCACCCCCCAATGGACAAGTCCAGGCTGCTTGATCCCGTGGTCTTGGAAGGGATACGCGAGACATACCAGAGGGCTCTGACCCACTGCTCCTCTGAACTTGGGGCATGCGTTGCAGTCATATTCAATCCGGAGGGCAAGATAACGGACATAGTGGGGCTCGGGGGGAAACTCTACCCAGACGTCAAGGACTCGGTTAGATCTATGCAGGAGGGTGGAATCGACGTCTACCTCGCCACCGGGAACTGCAAGGAGATGACTTTAAAGTGCGCAGATCTCCTGAACATACCAAGGCGCGCAGCGATTTTCGATGCATCCCCGGAGGAGAAGAGGGAGCTCGTGAGGAGGCTCCGCGGCTTCTACGGGTCTGTTGTGATGGTAGGTAATGACATAAACGACCTGATCGCGATGCGCGAGGCAGACATCTCGGTGCTCGTCAGGCGGAGGGGGGAGTTCCAGAAGGAGAGCCTATGCTCTGAGGTCGACTACTTCGTTGATTCCCTCACAGAGGTCGTTAGGATAGTCTCCGAGATCAAGCCTATCGATTAGAGCATCCTGACCTCGAAGTAGTGCTCCCGGTACTCAGGGTGGAAGTGGGGCAACCGCATCGCAGTTTCCTTTTCCAAATCCCGCAGGTTCGCGATCTCATTCGGCTCAATAAAAGACAAGAGGCCCCTGTCCTGGGCTTCCCTGCAGAAGATGCTGCAAGGTATGAAGCCGGCGGTCGTCACGAAAGCCCTCATGCCGGATCCCTTTAGTTCTTGGATGTGGTCCTCGTCTATCCCATACCGGATATTCTCGGCGAAGGATCGCATGCAGCATTCAGGATAACCAAGAAAATGACCTATCTCGTAGTCGTCGAAGCGCTTGGAGAAGATGCCGATTTGGGTTGAGGTGTAGGGATCGAGCGCAGGCCTTACAGGGGGTGAAAACTGGCGCACAATCTGGAGCTGAGCTTCCAGTCTAGGCAGGATGTCAAAAAGCCGGTCTTCCTGGAAGAGCTGCGCTATGTGTCGGGCGAAGTTGGGGGATCCAGGGAACTGCACTTCAGCCTCATCCGGAGATGCTATAGAAAGCGCCCTGATCTTGTCAATCAGCCCAGAGAAGGAAAGGGTGCCTTTTGATGAGGACATTTTGATTCGTTAAAAACAGGGGAAAAAAAGAAAAAAGGTTTTTGGTTGCTTACCGGCTCGGTATGATGAGGGACCTCTCGCCCGCAGGCATGAACTCCCTCAGAGCGCCCTTGCCGAAGCAGAGCCTCGGGTGCGTGAAGTCGAACTTCAGGTCCTTGTCGGCGAATGCTATCTTTATCAGCGGGTTGGTCGTCCACGCGTCG
>JAULTB010000026.1:0-17698 GCA_038801655.1 Candidatus Methanosuratincola thermotaenarum
TGTGCCCTGAGCCCAGCATTATACCGACCCTCTGCAAATAATTGCTGTTGGGTATATATTTACTATTCTGTGGGCACACCTTCGATCAGCAAATGTTAGTGACGACCGAGACTATCTCCTTTATATTCTCGATCCAATAAAGAAGCCCGGGATCCCAATCACTTTCAAAACCATCTGAAGAAAAAAATGCAGGATATGGATCACAACTCATGTTTAGTAGAGGCGCACACGTGAATCCGAATTTACACATAGTTCTTGGCTCTAACACTGCGCCCTCTAATGCGCAATGGACTGCACTCCGCCATCCAGATAAAGCCCGAGATTGGGCGAGGCTGCGCACATTACCTTGGGCGCCTTGGGCTTCGGCTCCGATCCCGTCGCAGCACCCGTTTGCGCAGCGCCGCTGATCACCATTAGTGCGCCTATAGCCCTTGGACCTGTCTCATCATTCAGCAGCTTGCTCGTCCAGAACCAAACCTCCTCAGGAGGGGCAGAGAGGACATACCTTAATGCGCAGTCGACATTGTCGCCATTTGCCCTGCCTATGAGTGCCACAGCCAAGCCTATACGGAACACTGTGTCGTAACTCTCCTGGTCTTCGTTGAAGCGTATGTGCAGGCTCTTCCCGTAACGCCTTGTACTGTTCTTTTTTGCTGCCTGCTCGAGAAGGTGGCGGATAAGCAAGAGCTTGGATCCTTTGCCCCTGCCTATCACAAATGCTGGCTTGCGCCGCTCTTCCTCCGAATGTGGGTATTTATGATAGGCTTCTACGCTTACCTCCTCGGGGTTCACCTTCTTCCATCTTATAAGGTATCTGAAAGGCATCAGCTTTCACACTTAGGTTTGAGTTTTAAAGCCAGTTTGGTATTCTGGTCGGCGTCCCCTAGAGCGTTTGCAAGATCCATCCTGACCGAGTCGACTTGTATCTCCTCGTTCTCGATAGTCAGCCGCCCCGTGAACTCCTGAACCTGCCAGCGCATGGCATCATCCAAAGCCTTCATCGCTGAATGGCTTAGCCCATCGCCTTTGGCTTTCAACCCTAGATCCAACTGCAGGTTTTCAGAATATATCTTTGCTTCTACGTTGACTTCCACTTTCTTGAAGCGCGTGTGGAAGAGCCTGACGAGGTTCCTGAACTTGCTTATTGCATCGCTTTTGCCAAAGAGTTCGACCTCAGCATAGGTCAGCATGCCCACATTCTCGCTTT
This sequence comes from Candidatus Methanosuratincola thermotaenarum, assembly GCA_038801655.1. Lineage (GTDB taxonomy): Archaea > Thermoproteota > Methanomethylicia > Methanomethylicales > Methanomethylicaceae > Methanosuratincola > Methanosuratincola thermotaenarum. Next base: position 1,208 of record JAULTB010000026.1, read on the forward strand.
CGATCCACTTCTGCAAGTCCTCCAACTGGGATTTGACGGGCAGCCTCTCGAAACTCTTTAAGGTGACGATTGGATAGCCAACACCAGAACGGAAACCAGCGCCAAGGACGCCTCCCCCTACCCAGCCGTCCCGAGGCTCCGTTCCAGGCGCGCATGTGCAAGGCCAATTGCGGCAATCCCTGCAAAGGTGCCCCCCTGGACCGGTCAGCCCCCTTTTGGCTGCCTCATCCGGGAGCAAGAGGAGCTCATCACTGCTCAGGGTCACGCCAGGCGGCGGGCGCTCAGGTGCGTAAACTGTCCCGTTCTTGGCTAGGACCCACAGCCCTCTCTCTACGCCATCGGCAATGGTCTCTTCGAAGAGGTGTCTATCAGAGGACATCACAACGCCTGGCAACCTGTGCATGTTCTCGTAAAGCGCCTTCGCGGTGGTCTCTTGAGCCCCAGAGGGCCACATCTCTGACATGACATAATGCGGATCCAGCTTCTCATCCTTTACCCTATGGAGGACGTTGGAGATCAGATCCCAAAGCACGTCCTGCCCGTACTTGGCTGATCCTATACCTGTTGTCTTGATCGATTTTGCCTCGATTTTTCCGCCCTTGACTGCATAGACCATGAAAACGAAGGTCGACCGTATTGCATCATTTATGGACTGCTCGTACTTCGCGACCTTCTCCTGCAGCCCCTTTTTCTTCTCGTGAGGGATGCCGTACCTTTCGGGGTCTTCAGCCAGGCTCCTTGCGACCTTCAGTCTGGAGGCGGAATCCCTGAGCCCCTCCCATTGTGCCTTTGCCACCATCAAGAAGATGTTGTTCCTGAACTCCCTGAGGTTGCCCCTGCTGTCCCGATGGAGTATGAAATCGGCTATCTTTTCTGGAACCTTTTCTGGGGTCTCGCCTTCAGATGGCATCACCAAGCCGCTTATTGGGTTGAGCACCGCGACCTTGATCGAAGTATCGTCGACTACGCCTGATGGGTCTTCAGGGAATATCTCCACAAAGAACCTGCCATCTTTCTTTGAGAAGAGCTCTTGGAGCTTTGACTTTACAATGTTCATTATCTCCGAGTTCGGCACCCTCTGGCTCTCTTGGTCGATTATCCTGTTCTCGGTGGGCTCCTTCTTGAACACGAACCTGTTTCCGATACGCTCCACATACCAAAAGTTCTCGGAAATCGTTTTCAGGACGACGTCCTTGTACGACTGAACCTGCTCATCAGCGCCAGGCGCCGCCAATACTGCAACGAGCTTGTCGAGGTCAATCCCCTTCGCCTCTTCCCTTGCCCCAGTGAGGCTGAAGAGGTAAATCACATTGCATGCCCTCCGGAACAGGGGAGCGCGGAAATGCGACTGGTATTCATCGTCCTTGAGCTGCGCCTTTGCCTTTTTCATGCTGGGAGAGAAGACATCGGATTCGATCGCGTTCTTGAACTTCTCCTCGTTTATGTTCGTTGTGAGCTCATTGACGACCTCCGGCGAGGCCAGATCTACGTGGAATGGGGATATCAGGAAAGCGTCCTCCTCCTTCTTCTCCCACACCCACTTGATGACGTTTGCTAAAAGGCTCAGCGCACCCCTCGTCCTCTGGAACATCGGGAGGGTTGAGAGGCGCTCGTACATCACGTCGATCAGCTCAGGGTGGAACGGGTATGAATCCTTGATGCGGTCCAAGTACGCCTTCGTGCGGTAAGACTGGGGGGCGTTTATCTTTTCATAGAGCTGGGCGTATGCCGCAGCCGCCTCCGCGGCAGCCTCTTCGCTGACATGGTCAAAGAGGCGCTTCTTGAGGATATAGGGGATGTCCTCGGATTTTACTGGCTCGAAGGACTGCATCTTCCTCTTGAGTATGTTCATCGTCTCCGTCAGTTCCCTCCGGACCTCGTCGGCTGCGTCCGCATACGCATCCCCCGCGACGCTCACTATTAGGACAGAGTTCTCGGCTTCGGAAACGGCGAGCGTTAAAGCATGTAGGAAATGCTTCACCTTCTCCAGGAGGCTGGGCTGATCCTTGACCAGATCGAGGTACTTTGGCAGTTCGTCTACCAGGATCAGCGTCGGCCCCTTCTTCAGGAGGCTGACCAAGGCATCCCTCGAAGGGAGCCCCTCAGGCGAGTCGGATTCTGCAGCCAGACCTGGGTCGCCGAGCTGGGCTATGAAGTCCGCCCAGATAGTGCGGTACACTCCCCCGCCAGCCCTTGAGCCATGAGCCCCGTATGCGCTGCCGTCTATGACGACGCACCTGCAGCCCTCGAGCGCAGGGAGCCCCAAGGAGCCCCTCACTTCCGGGCTCTTGGCAGCATAGTAAAGCGCTGCCATCGTGTGCGTCTTGCCTCCACCGAAACCAGCGTCGAATAGGAGGACTGGGTTCATTACCCTCGCGCCAGAGAGATGCTCGAAGGTCTCTTTCAGAATTGTGCTTAGCGCGGAGGTGAGGTGGGTAGCCCTGAAAAATGACTCTGGTGTGTTGTAGGGCGGTTTTGCTGCACCCTTGGCTATGGTGTAAAGGTCAAGGGCAAGCTCAGCCCTCAGGTACTTTCCTTCCAGGACGTCCTTCTTTGGGAAGCACGCATGCGGATCCCAAACACGCATTAGAAGCCCGGACATGGCAAACCACAACATTTAGCTTGAACGCATTATATTATGCAAAGACTTTAAAAATATTTTCAATCCTAATAATTTGCAAAATAGCGTTTTTAGGGATGGTTATATTGAGCTGCGACAGAGAGCCGGAGCTGTTAGTCAGCAAGTGGTTCCCTATCAAGGAAGCAAGTGTCGAAAGCGTAAGAGAGCGCAGTGCAAGCAGTGCGTTGCCGCCTTTGTATTTCTTGCATGTTTGGTTTGCGAGGCGCCCGCTAGCCACTAGTAGGGCTGCGGTTTTGGGCAGTCTTTTGCCCTCTGGGATTAGGAGAGAAGAGTTTCTAAGGCTTTTGGGGATCCCAGCGGGCAGCGATGTCGCCAAGGCTGAAGAAGAGGTGGCTAAGGCTAAGGCTGCAGGGATACGTTTGGAATCTAACCCATTTTATTGGAAAAGGGCTTACAAGCATACGCCCTCAAGTGCAGAACTCTCCAGCATTTATGAGACATTTAAGGAATTCTGGGGAGTCGAGCGCCCCCTGGTCGTCGACCCCATGGCTGGCGGCGGCAGCATCCCCTTCGAGGCTATGCGCCTGGGCTTGCCCGTCGTTGCGGGCGACCTGAACCCTGTGGCATTTGTCTGCCTAAAGGGGACTTTAGAGTACCCAGCAAGGTTTGGGAAGAGGCTGCTGCCCGCTGTTGAGAAGTTTTGCAAGGAGATCCATGAAGCCGCAAAGGCAGAGCTGGAGGAGTTCTTCCCCAAGCAGCCAGGCGAGAAGGTTTATGCGTATTTGTGGGCGCGAACTATTAAGTGCCCATCCTGCGGTTTAATTATTCCACTTTCTCCTAATTGGTGGATATTTAAGTCTAAACTAGACGAAGAAAGTGTTGGTGCGCGACTTATTTTTTCAGAAGATGCCGTTGAATGCAGATTCGAGATTATAAAAAATCCTGTAAAACACAATGTTGAACCAGATAAAGGCACAGTTAAAAGAAGTTATGTTGAGTGCCCACGTTGCCATATAGTTATAAATGAAGAGGAAGTACGAAGGCGAGCGAGAGATGGAGAAGTTGGTCATCAATTATATGCTGTGTGCACAAAAACAAAGTTTGGTAGCAACCACAATAAGTGGCATTATAGATTACCTATGGATACAGAACTAGCTGCATTTAAGAAAGCCGGAGAAAGGTTGCTTAGAAAGCTTGAAGAATATCGGCAAAAGAACCTTTTTCCCGAAGAATTAGTGCCAGATGGTTTCGTGACAAGACAGCCAAAAAACTACGGATTAGATTATTGGCATAAATTCTTTAATCCTCGCCAGCTCTTAACTCACCTAACATATCTGGAGAAATTCCAACAAGCCAAAGAAAAGCTATTTGCGGATAAAAAACATGACAGCGAAGAATGGGAGTTTGCTAAGACGATAGTAACCTATGGCGCCATTATATTTGACACATGCGTTGATTACAACTGTTTAATCTCTCTTTGGGATTCTACAAGAAACAAAGTTGCTCATATGATGAGTTTGCAGGCTTTTCCGTTTAAGTGGAGCTACGCAGAATGGGATCATTCGCAAATGCTTTGGTCTTGGGCATTATCCAAGGTCCTCGACGCTTTGAAAGAGATCATCGAGCTGCTGCCATACGACCCACCGCCAAAGCCAACCGTCTACTGCGGAACGGCGACAGCCATCCCTCTCGAGGACAAGAGCGTCCCATGCGTTGTCGTCGACCCGCCCTATGCTGAAAATGTCTTTTATGGAGAGTCGAGCGACTTTTTCTATGTCTGGCTCAAGCGCCTGCTGGGCGACGTATTCCCAAAGGAGTTCTCACCCGCGCTGACGGACAAGGAAGAGGAGGCGGTCGCCAACCCCGCGAGATTCAAAGGGATGGGCAGGGGCTCCAAGGCGCTCGCGCAGGAGGACTACCGGACGAAGATGCAGTCAGCCTTCCTGGAGATCAAGCGCATCCTCCGCGACGACGGCGTACTCACCGTGATGTTCACGCACAGGACGGCGGAGGCGTGGAGCAGCCTCGCGACTGCGCTGATGAACGCAGGCTTCACCTTCGTGAGCAGCTGGCCAGTGCGAACCGAGCCCCCGGACAAGTTCGCCAAGAGGGACAAAGGGGTTCTGAAGGTGACGGTCATCCTCACCTGCAGGAAGAGGGCGAAGAACCGCCCCGGCATATGGGAGCACATTGTCGATGAGCTGCGGCAGGTCGCGCGCGAGAGGATCGAGGAGTTCAGCAAGCTGGGGATAAGCGGTCCGGACCTCAAAGTTAGCGCCTATGCGCCTGTCTTGGGGAGGTTCGCCGACTACTACCCCGTAAAGACCGCAACCGGGAAATCCATAGGCGCCGAGAGGGCGCTCGAGCTTGTCACGGAGGTCCTCAACGAGAGGTTCCTGAAGGAGGTAGGGATCGAGTCGGTCGACAGGGAGTCTGCCGCCTACATCAACCTCCTCAGCGAGTTCCCCTCGGGCGAGGCGGAGTACGAGGAGGCGAGGCTTTCTACGGTCTTCGGGGGGCTAGTGACGCTCGACTCCCTGGATGTCAAGGGGGACGCGAAGCTGGTCGAGAAGAAGGGCAGCAAGGTGAAGCTGCTCTCGGCTTCGGAGCGCATGTCCCGGGGCATCATCGACCCGTACAACCAGAAAACGCTCAGGTCGGGGATAGACAACGTCCATGCGGCGATACTGCTGTACGAGCGGGGCGGGCGCCCCCAGGTGGATCGGTTAATAAGGGACAGGAATCTTGACCTCGCCGGCTCATCTTTCCATGCCCTGGCGCGCGCATATGCGGCTTACGCAGCGCAGAGCAGTGACGAGCGCCTAAGGAAAGAGGGGAAGATCGGGGAAGCCATGCTGATGGCACTCGGAATCACGACAGAGCGCGCCCGGAAGGCAGGGGATTGCTTGACTGATTACCTTTAGCAATGGATGTCCATGACCAGCTCAACACGCGGGATCTCTGCACCCCTGATGAGGTTCTTCCACACCGGCAGGCGCTTATCGAGCTCAGCGAGCTGCCTCAGCATCTTCTCTGCCTCGTCGAGGGCGGTGTCGATGTGGCCCCCGAATGATTCCCTCCAATTCTGCTTGCGCCTCTTGGGGAGGACCTCCTTGGGCGGGACATATGCAGCCTGTTCCACAAGTACATCCCAGTTATTTTCAACGAACCGCGCCAGGTCGGGCCTCCTCGACACTACAATTTTTGCTGCTCTAAGAATCTCCCCTTGGCCGAACTCGCTGGAGCCGTCCATATCCAGGCTCGACTTGTAAACCCCTGCCTTCAGGACCTTCCTGGCGACGACCTCGACAGCCCCCCTCCGCATGGCTTCCGCAAACGTCTCGAGCCTCTTCGGCAGTTTTTGATCGTACTCATTTACCACATCCTGCCGCCTGACGTCCGCGATCTCCCTCATCCTCTTGAAGCACGGGCAGTCCAACGCTAGCTCACCCCTCCACTGCAGAGATCCAAGATCAGCCTGAATGTGCGGACAACGTCCTCAGGCTTAGCCAAATGCTGATGAGGCTTTCCTTCTTCGATAAGATAAAGGTCCATTAATCCCCTTTTATTCCCCACGCCGAAGACGCTTGCTGGGGCTCGTCCGGGCATCTCTGAAAAGAGCTCGACCTCCGAGGCTAGCCATTGGACGAACGGATGGCCAGGCACCAGCGCGTTCGGGTCTCCTACGTTGAGCGAGAGCCCGTCCTTAACAGTTTCCCTTATCCGCTCGGGGAGCTTCTCAGCGTTGGCAATGAAAATCGAGTCCCCGGAACGCTTGACCTCCAGCCCCAGCGCAGAGCAGCCGAGCCTTATGAACCGCTCCAAGAGCCTTACCATCTCCACCTCTGCGGCATCCGGCTCGAAGCGAACGTCTTCAGGCAGTATCCGCGTCTTCCTCAATGCGGCATCCTTGTTCTGCTCTATCTCACCGATTATTCTGGTTATCTCCTGCTCCAGCTCCCTGCCAGCCTTACCTTCAGAGAAGAGTTCGGTCAATTTTTCGGAGATTATCCTGCCTGCTGGCCCAACGATTATCCACCATACGTTCTGCCTCTCGAACAGGGCGCGGTATATCTTTGCCTCGTAACTGTCCGGATACCAGATGTTGACCACCTTGACGTCGCGTGCCCTCTGTCCGATGCGGTCGACGCGCCCGATGCGCTGCTCTACCCGGGCTGGGTTCCAAGGCATGTCCACATTCACGATGGCGCTGGCTTCCTGCAGGTTCAGTCCTTCGCTCGCTGCGTCGCTGCAGACCAGCACATCGACGCCCTTCCCGAGCGCTTTCTTGACCTCTTCCTTGTCCACGACGATCCAAGACCCTTCTTTGGCGTCCCAGATCTCCCCACCTTTCCCAGTGTACGTCCCTATCCTCGCCTTGCCGAAGGAACGGCTGAGGAAGTCCCTGACGATCTCCACAGTGTCCGTGAATTTCGAGAACACAAGGACTTTCCTGCCTTCGGAGCGCAGTCTCTCCACAGCCTGCCTTACCGTTTGGAGCTTTGGATCTCCCGAAGCCGTGGCTGCACTGCTATAAGGGAAAAGCCTTCCCTTGAGCTCCTTTAGCTTCTCTAGCTCCAGCTGGATCTGGGACAAGACCGCCTTGACCTGATCCTTGGTCAGCTCGATCATCTCATCATCGGACTCGTCATAGACTTCCGGGAGGAGATCGGAGGCGAGCTTGGTTATCTGCTCGGTGTCGCCTTCCGTGAGCTTCTCGAGGGCATCGATCCTCCGCTCGACAGTCCTGTACGCCGACGCGAAGCTGCTTATGAAACGCTGATAGTACACCGACTTGATCAGGCCTGTGCCCCTCTTCTCGCTATGCTTCAGGAGGCGCTTGTATTCGTCGTAGTAGTCTGAAAGGTACTGATCGAGCTCTTTCAGGAGCTCCTTGTGCTGCCCATCGAGCTGGACATCGATATTTTCGACTTCCCTTTGGGGGAAGCTGTAGCCGCTTTCCTTCAGCCGGTCTCTCGTATTCCTTATGATGAACCAAGAGGTGGGCATGAGCGCCCTCATGAGCCGATCGAGCGAATCCTTCCCCTTCTGGTCCAAAGACCTGAGGAAGTTCCTGAAAGAATTGATGTCCTGCTCCTTGAGCAGCCAAGCGAGGCGTTCAGCTTCCCCGCCTTTGAAATAGCTGCCTATCAGCGCCTCGACATGACCCTTCTCCAAGTATTGATTTGCGAACCATGAGACCATCCTGAACATGAAAAGCCACTCGTCGTCGCTCCTCTCACCAGGACTGCTGCCGACTGCGTCGTAGAACTTCTTGAACTCATCCTCATGCACCCAAGAGCCGCCGAGCCCGAGTATCTTGAGCAGATCAAGCATCTCGAATTCGTTCAGCTGCAGCGGGGTTGCGGTGAGCAGGAATATGTGCGGGGATAGCGCGGAGAGCGCCCGCGCGAGCTCATAAAGGCGGGTCGGTCGGGGCGCCGAGAATTCTGATCGTGTTATCCTTGCTGCATGCGCTTCGTCTATGAGCACAAGATCGAAATGCCTCGAGGTCAGCACATCAGGCTCAGATCCTCTCCTGCCGCGGACATAATGCCAGGACGCGACCACGATCTCTGCGGCGTCGAACGGGTTACTGCCGACTGCGAACGATTTCCCGTCAGGGGCTATCATCGAATCGGGCGGCTCGAAGAGGTATGCAGGAAGACCGAACTTCTTTCTGAGCTCCTCCCACCACTGGCGGGTCACGTTCTTGGGAGCCAAAACCAGCACGCGTCGGACATGACCCATCGACCACAGCAACTTGATGCAGGCGCCAGCCTCTATAGTCTTCCCGAGGCCCACTTCGTCAGCGAAGAGGACCCGGAAAGGGTACCGGTCGAGGGCGAGGTTCACTGCCCTGGCTTGGTGGGGGTAGAGCCGCACCGGCCCGAGCCCAAGATGGGCGACGGAGGAGATCTGAGGGAGGAGCTTCACGAACCTGGCTGCAGGTAGCAGCCCGCTTGTCCTTGGTTTCTCGGGCAGGGGAACTGGCCCTTGCGGCGGGCGGAATTTGACGAGAGCCCGCTGTACTGCCTCCGGCAGATTGAAAACATCATAGTTCTGGTGTTCGCGGTTCCAAAGCCTCTCGAACCATCCCACAATCTCCTCGACTCTCCCGCGGTCATACTCGCGCCATGAATAGAAGACGTTTATGCTCTCCCCATTGATTGTGTATGCAGGCTCGGTCTCATTGGCGCTGCCCTCTGCCGCGATCACATTCCCTCCTGCGTCCTTGAAAATCATGGTCTTGTAGTGGAAGATCCCGCTGTGGCCAAGGTATGAGTGGCGGGGCACAGCCACCTTTACCTCCAAAATGCCCTTGCTGAGCATCCAAGCCAGCCATTCGAGAGTGTTCTTTTTAGCGGCATCCTCAATCTTCTCCAGCCCCTCCGATATGCGCCTGCCCAGAGCCTCCACAATGTCCCTGCCGGTCAAGAAACCCATCTTGTAAGCCTGCCAAAGCTCCTCTGGGACATCATGGGCACCCAATACAAGGCGCATCCTCCCATTGTTGCAAACCAACCCGGCCACGCCGCTCGCAGCATGCACAAGCGCATCGACCGAGAAGTATCCGGTCGCCCGATCATAAAACTTGGATTCCCTGAGCAAAGGTATGTAAAACCTTTCTGCTATCCGGTACCCTGGGCTTTCAATTCTGGTATCGGTTATGCCTGCATCTTTAAGCATAAACTTTCGCCTTACATTTATTGTATGTGTGTATCTGTTAACATATAAGCATTAGTTACAACATATCAGGCTTTAAAAATAAGCAAAGGAAAGTTATGAGTGCGCAGAACTAAAAGACGATCTTATGGTTCGAATGCATGAAATGCATTAATGGAAAGAGGCGCCATCACAACAATTAACCTTATTTTGCGACTGTTACGCCCAGATCATGGAAGAAGCAATGTATCCAGCAAATCAGTAAACTCCTTCTATCAAAAAGCCTTGGAGGTACTAAAGAAGAATCGGCATGTGGTTCAATTTCCAAGCTCTGGCCAAAGGAGTTGCGGCAACTCTTCTAAGGACGGCAAGCCTATAACTTCCAAATTAAGCCCAGCCGCCGATAAAAACGATTCTACCTCTTCTTGGACATCTGTTGGCACGAACATTTTCTCAATTTGCTTCAATTTCTCTAAGAACTTAGGACTTAAGAAGCGTACTGGCTTCCGCTCCTCAAGACCATCTTCATCCTCCTCTACCTCAATAGACCTGACGATCTCAAAATTGGATCTTATCATGCCTCCTAGATCAACCTCACCACAAAACCCAAACTCTGGTGGAACGGGTTGTTGTAGATATGATGAAAGGACGGCAACAGCAACAGCCAAATCAAACTCGAACCTGTAATCTATCCTTTCAGCATTAGGGATATAACAATTGATTTGATAGACCAGATCCGATGCCTCAACACCAGGAAGCTGACATAATGCATTAATTATATGTTGAAGTTTCGCTTTAGGCAGATATGGTGCCTTCAGACAAGGCAGTTCCCCCCATTTAGGAACCTGTACCCTCGCCTGTACTTCGGCTACATCAAGTGCGGTGAATGAAACTCCTTTAACCACAGCGGCTTTTGGTGTAGCATGTGGTGATGGCCGCAACCCTCGCTCGCCCATTTCCAACACAAACGGATCCAGCCGGGCAGGACCAAATCGGTTCTTTGGCACGAACAACGGTCGAAGTCTAAAAACCTTCCTATATTGGAATATGCAGTCAACATGATGTTCAATATCCTTCGGTCCAGCTATAACCCCTGCCTTAGTAACATGGGATACAAGAATAGAAGCTACGCCCTTATTCTTGGCAATGCGGGTGAATTTTGCCAATTCGTCATAAGCCTTCCTAGCTGTTGGTGCCACTCCCCCTCCCTGGATGGAGTCTATTACTATTAGCTGAGTGCCACGATAAGGTCCCGGTACATATTCTCCGAAAAGGTGTTGTCTCCATAATCTTAAATCCTCAAGGGTTGAAAGCGTCTCGATATACATGTTCTTGTTGATTTCTTCGGGTATCTCGCCCCCGAGAAGACGGAGCATTACGGCTTTTAGATCCGAAGGAGACTGTTCGGTTGTCAGGTAAAGGACCTTTCTATTTTGTTCTGCAATATCCATTGCTAATTGTAGAGATAGCGTGGTTTTCCCGCTGCCTGGTTCGCCCGCAAGGAGATAGATCCCGCCCCTTATCAAATTCGTGGCTTCGTTAAACCATTTCATCTTAGAAAGAGGCAGGTCTTCTGTACTTATTAACGGGATATCAATGGGTTGAGGCATCCATAACCCTCTTTCCATTCTCTTAATATTTCTATGATTCTTTATTTTAATGCAAACCAATTAATTTGGTGCTTTTTTCGAAAATAGATAGTGTCGATCATATTTATTAATTTTATGAAGCAGACAGTCCCAAAAGTACCAGAACCATCTTGAGGTTGTGATCTCCGATTGAATCTTAAATGGAGTAATGAATGGAAAGGAAGATCAAAGGCAGATGACTAATTTTCTTTTAGAATGATCTACCCCGCGTTAGCAACACCTGATCTGTTTGTCATTCTCCTGCTATGCCTTTTTCATGACTGTCCGCTATTTCTAGGCAATTTTCAAGTCGCGCCTTTACTCATGGTTATTTGGGTGCGCTGTTTGAATCGCAGCACGAAGGCAGGGGTTTACATTGTTGAAGCAGCTTTGTTTTTTGCCTGACCTTTCTCCTCTCATGCTCTTCACTGACTACGAGAGTCGGCGCGTGGAGCAACGGGGGCTTCAGCCAGGATCCGGGCAACCCTGACTATGGGGCGCACGACTGGATCGCCGAACATACCCTGGAATGGCTCCCGGAAGAGGGGAGGCGGTTTTAAGCCACATACTTTTTTTACCCTGATGATCCCAGTGTCGGTAAAATAGGCAGCTCCTGGATCACTGCACGAAGAATAGGTACAAAGTGGAGGATGTTTCGAAAGAGGTATGGCTTGGGAGCCTCTTCGAATGGAGTGTTTAGGGTAGGTGAAGAGGCTGCGAGCAAGGGAATCCCTGAGCTGACCAAAATAAGAGGTTGGCTGCGGCATGCGATCCGCAATTGGGATTGCCGCCATTCGAGAGCACTTTGGTGATTTCAACTTCAGCCTCAACGCCTGCTGGCAAATACACCCTAACCATCACCGCGACCGGAGGGGACCGAGAGTCGGACGGTTTTCTTCTCGGTGCAAGAGGTCCAGCCGCAAGACCAGCAATGGATGCCAAGGACGGTGGCCGCGATACTTGTATTAGCAATATTGATCATCGCAGTAGCCATTTTTTCTGCTGATGAAAAGGCGAAGAGCCAGCCGTCAAATAAAAGAGGGTTTTTGAGGTTTGACAAGCCAATGATAACGCCTTTCATTGAACAGCTTCCAATCCCTTTTCTAACGCTATTCTCTTGAGCTTCTTGTCGAAGGTCGCTAAAGTGAGGGCGTGACTGAGGGCGTCTTCAAAGAGTGAGATCAAATGGGATGTTTATAGTGCCTAAAAGGGCATCAAAGTAGGCGGTGCCTCTTACGCGCCAGGTCACTTTCCCTTCCCGGATGGCATTCCAAAGGACATTCCCGACCCCTGCATACGAAAGGTAGAAATCTGTCGAAACCGCCCTAGTCCCACCTGGCGGAATGTCTACTCTTTGAGAGATTGTGCCGTTTCCGAGATGAACATTGTTGCCGTACATGTCGTAATCTGCATGATCCAAAGTTGCAGTAATCGTGCCAGGGTTGTACACCCTTAATCTAATGTTGAGCGTCGCACCTGTTAATCCTATACTCTCGACGCTCACCCCGTCCAAGGCTATTTGGACGTTGTTGATAGCTTCCCTTTGTTTAAGCTCCTGAGCGAACCATAAGGCAACAGACACCAATGCTAAAGTTACAATAATCGCTACCGCCGCTATTGTGAGGCTCTTTTTGGGCATATCCCCAAGGTCCCTCTTCTCCCTGTTGGATCATATAGAATCTTAAAATTTTCCAAATGTGAGACGCTATTTTCTGAGATTGTTAAGCCTATAAAATACACAGTACCAAGACGGTTAAATGCTCCGGTCGGGATCTTAGCAATAATTTACCAGTAAAAAGTTTGAAGAATTTTTAAGTTTTTAAGTGGGGGGTTCGCATAGCTTTAATATATTATGGTATTCTTCAGATATTATGTTTAGTGCATTTTCTGCTTCGCGGCGCATATCTTCGATGCGTTCAATTCGAAACATAAGATCTTCAAAACTTCCACTGTCTCATTTTTATCCGCCATCCCTTTTTCAATCATCACTGTTCTAACCTCATCGAATAACAAGTTGTATGAGATCGAAGGCACATCCATTATGATACTTAGCTTCCTAAGCTCCTCATCGTTTGAAAAGAGTACTGCACCGTTTTTGATCTTCTAGAACTATTAGAACGTCTTTTACGTCGCTCTTGACATTCCTAGCATACTAGACATCTTCCTTACTAATGATCATCCTTCTGAGACTGTTTTGTCCGCATTGAAAAACAACTTGTTCCCCCGCCTTCGCTTTGTCCCTCCTTAATTCAATGGCTTTTTGTCCTGTATTCATACAGTCAAAAACTTCTTCCTTAAGCATAAACAACGGCATGTTCTTGATGTGTTCTTTAAAAATATTTAAATGCTAAATGAATAATGTAAAAATATGGCGAAGCTGGAAAGAACCGATAAACCTGTGAGCGTCCTTCTTGAGGAACTGAAAAAGGGAGAATTGAGTTTACCAGAAATTCAAAGAGGGTACGTGTGGAATAGACCGCAAGCACGGGATCTAGTAGATTCTCTCTACAAACAATATCCATCTGGTTTGATCTTGTTGTGGAAGCCCGAAGAACTTCCTGACTTACGAAGCCCTGAAGTCGAGCAGCAAAACTTTCCAGACAAAAGGCCAACCTATCTAATCCTTGATGGACAACAACGTTTAACCTCACTTGCAAAAGTCAGCGATCCGAACGATATGGAAATAAACTTGTATTTCAATGTAGATACAGAAGAATTTCAGCTTTTTAGTTCGAAGCTCAAAGGCAGTCCATTCTGGGTTTCTGTTAAAGCTGTTTTGAACAATGGCGCTGTAAAAGTTTGGAAAGATTTGAAGACTAAATTGACGACCGACAAGTTCGCTACAGGCGAGGAGAAACTAGATGAGTATCTGATAAGGTTGAACCGCCTTGAAAAAATAATGGAATATCGATACCCTGTGATTGTTATCCACACAGACGATTACGAAGAAATCACAGAGGCATTCATCAGAGTGAATTTTAAAGGAACAAGATTAAGAGAGGCTGAAATGGCTATGGCAAGACTTGCTTTCCGTTGGCCCGGCGTGCTTGTGAAAGAATTTGAAAATGCCTTGAATGATTATGAACGAAAAAACTTTGAATTTGAGCCTCGCTTCTTGATGAGGTGTTTTGTTGCTATAGGCACCGGTCAAAGCAGATTTAGATACTTAAGTAGCCTATGGAAGAAATCCCAAGATGAACTCGAGAAAATCTGGAAGCAAACCAAAAGTGGAATTGATTACACACTAAATTTCCTCAAAAACAATGCAAGAATCGAGTCTATTGACTGGATTCCCTCTTTAAATGCATTAATTCCCCTTGTCGCATATTTGTCAGAAAAACAAACTCTTTCAGAAAGAGAAGAGAAGTTGCTTCTGTTTTGGTTTTTAACTGCCACCGTTTATGGTAGATTTACAAGTAGTCCTGAAACAAAACTCGACCAAGACTTGAAAGCCATAAAAGAATCCGACCCACTCGCACAACTCGTAAACAATCTCAAACGTGACTTCGCCAGTTTCGAAATAACTCCCGACATGTTGATAGGAAAATACCAATCCAGCCCCTACCTACCGCTAATGTTTGTTATTTTCAGAAAAAATAATGCTAAAGACTGGTTTACAGGGACCGAACTAAGTTCCACAAATATTGGACCTTCCCATGAACTTCAGTTCCATCACATTTTCCCTCAAGCAGTTCTAAAATCGACAGGTGATTATACATCATACGAGATAGATGATATAGCCAACATCGCTTTTCTCTCGCAACGAGCAAATTTGTCGATTTTAGATTCCCCGCCAAATACTTACTTGAAAAACTTGGAGGCCGAAAGATTGAAAGCACAACTTATCCCCATGGATGAGACTTTGTGGGACATTGGTAACTTCAGGAAATTCTTAGAAGAGAGAAGAAAGTTGCTTAGTGAAGCAATTAATTCTTATCTATCCGATCTTAGCAAGGGCATCATTGAACATTAACATCGGTTTTCAGCGCTAGGTCATATCTTTTTCAGTGTCCAGTCATCGGGGTAAGCGAATTACCAACTTGAAAATAGAACAGGTCTCGGTAGTTTCCTTTTCTAATCCAGAGAAGGGAGTTGGCGCTTAAGGCTGCTTTCTTTCTGTTAACAATGACTAACGGAAATTGTTATTGTTTGATTCATGGTGGGAGGAATACGAGTTTTTCTGGTGGCAGTATTTTGTTTATTTGGTTGGCTATGAGCATGTGTAGCCCTCCTTTAAGCATGTTTAGTGGCGATAAGCTTTTGAGTTCATTGTTTGATGAGAGCCTCTTCATCTGCTTTTTTGCGTTAACCTCTATTTTCCCAACAACTTTTTTCATTAGATTCTCGTAGGTTTTTGCAGCGCCTAAGCCCTCTTCTTCAGCTTTTGCTATGGCTTTTACCGCCAAGCGTCCGCTGATGGCGGCATTATCCATCCCCACACCTCGATATAGATCAACTAATCCCGCGGCATCCCCAGCCAGCAATGTTCTCCCCTCTCCCAAGCATACTGTGCTTTTTAACGTTGAGGAGAACCCTTCCTTTTTGACAATTTGGCCGCGAAGCCCATACCTTTCTTCAATATAGTTGAAGAACATTTGCGCATACTCTAACGGGTTTTCGTTGGCGCCTGTGCCAATCACCCACTTGTCGTCCTTCAAATAAACCCATGCAAACATCAGGGGGCAAAACTCCAGTTTGTAGAACATGTAAAGCGTGTTGGGATCCAAGTCTACCTCTCCGACAAAATAATAGTTGACCGTCGCCCCCGAGGCTTTTCTGTCAAAATCTTGTGGCCGCAGTTTCCTTCTAACCGTTGAGAGCATGCCGTCAGCGCCGATAAGATAGCGAGTCTTAACCTCCTCTTGCTTCCCTTCCGCCGACACTTTAGCGATTATTTTGCCTTCGCTTTTGTATTAACAAAATCAATGAGAGAAGCATTATCGCGAAAATCTGCGCCAGCATTCGCCGCCAACATGTTAAGCCAACTGTCAAAAGTGGATCTCCAAAAGTTCAGCATCCTCATCCTGCCTTTCAAAACTTTATCCTTCGGAGTCACCACCTCCACTTTGAAGAGCTCGTTTCTGCAAAGTTTTTCGTGAGGTATCCTTTCACCAATAAGCTTCTCAAAATACCCAAACAGAATCCCTGAACAAGGCTTATTCCTTGAAGTCTTAAACTTCTCAAGCAACAATGTCTTTAAACCATTTTTGCAGCAAACCCCGCAGCAAGAGCCAGCCACAACTCCACCCACAACAGCCACATCACACTATTCCACGCCACTCACCCTCAGCCAATACTCATTTTTATCATTCTATGCCCTACGTAAAACTATAGTTTCTGTTAAGAACATTTAAGGAGATCAGTAGAATATTCGTGCCAACAGAATCCAATAAGGCGGCGTCGCTTCTATCAAATGCTGAGACTGATGTCGAAGCCATGGGTTTGTCGCCATAGACACATCATCGCCGCTCTTTAATGAGCTTGGAAATGAAACAAAAATTTATGCAAGCTGATATGGCGATCGACCACTCATCCTTCTCTCTCGCCGAACGGGTTCCCCTTCTCGAGTATGCTCCTCTTTATCTCCTCGTGCCTCGGGTGGACGTACCCTTTCCT
>JAULTB010000027.1:0-3389 GCA_038801655.1 Candidatus Methanosuratincola thermotaenarum
CTCTCGGGGGAGCAAGGGTTCGAATCCCTTCCCCGGCGCCAATCCTTATGCTCAAAGGCTCTGCGGACTAGATCATCAGCCTTAGAAGTTTCTGTCGAGGGAATAAATAAAATTGTTTTTTATTTTAACAGAAAAACAATTTTTCAAATAAATGTTTATATGTCAGTCTTGATTAATAAAAATCAGACTACTTAGAGTTTTGGGGTAAGGCATTTGTCTCTGTCGAAACCTTTTTTTAAGGATATATGCCAGTTGTTGGAGCGTGCGATGTACGGTATCGACCAGATCGGCATGGAAAAGGCTTCGGCAAAAGAGCTGAGGAAAAGAAAAGCCGTAACGAAGCTGCTGCTTCACAAAGAGCTCTTGAAGATAGACTTCACACAAGGCGAGCCAATCTACAGTATAACAGAAAAGGGCTTGGAATTTTTGAGGAATTACACAGAATTCGAGCTGTACAGAAGGCGCTTCGGTGCCCTAAGAGTAAATCTCTAATACACGCTTGACTTCATCATCCAGCATGTATGAGCCGTTGTGCCCCCTACGTACGAAATTATACTCCGTCAGGAAAGCGAGCGCCTCGTTAACCAAAGCGATATCCACTTTCAAGCCATTGGATATCTCATTGGGTTTGCGCTCTTTTCCGTCGCTCAGCAGCTCCAATATTGCTTCTAGCAATTGCATAAATTTCCATCAATTTCTTTAGGCTAAATATTTTTAGCGTTTTCGGTTTTTAAATCAGTACTGACAGACCTTACTATTGATATCAGACTTGGTTGACCTTGAATATTCAGCATGGTTTCCAGAATGCAACTTGTAGGATTTTGGTTCACGAACCGAGCTGTGCGCAGGGCAGTTTTTGAATGGGGTTTTGGTCAAACGGGTTGCTAGCCTCATTTTTGAATTATTGGATCGTGGACCTTAGCCGCTTCACAGCCCAGTCCCTGTCCAGTGCGAGGAGTAGCGGGGCTAGCCGCGGACCCCTCTCTGAGCCGATCAATATCCTGTAAAGCAAGGCGAATGCCTTTCCAGTCTCCATGCCCAGAGACCTTGCGTTCTCGAATATCCCGTTCTGGAGATCGGACTCTGAGAGGTCCCGCTCCAGCAAACCAGCCACGGAGTCGATGAATCTGCGCTCTGCTTCGTCGGAGATCTGGAAAGCCAACGCCCCAGTCGAGATCCTGAATTTTGCCTGCGGCGGTGCGTAGAGGCTGATCCAGTTAGATGCCATACAAAGGCGCCGTTTCGCATCAGAGACCTCGTGCTCAGAGAGGGCAGGCTTCCTGTGCAGACGGGCGGCGTACTCTACAGACTTTGCAACGACCTTGTCGTTTCCCAATATGGGTTCAAGCTGGACGATCGTTGCTGCGAAACGGTACGGCAGCCTTGCGGGCGCGGACTCGCAGGGCCTTTCTCTGACGCAGAGAGCGTACAAATCCCTCAAGTACTCCAAATCCTCGCCAGGAGGCGGCGCCTCAATTCCGTAGTAGATGCGCTCGAGCCGGTCGAAGTTGTCGACGATATCAGGGATGCGTTCCGGGAGGAAGGATATGTGGCGCATCGGGTCGGCGCCCAGTATCAGGTGCCTAAGGGCCTCCGGGGGCGCGATCTTGAGCCACTCAACAGGGGTGAAAGTTATCCCCTTGTGGGTCTTCATCGCATGCTCGCCGAGTGTGAGCCATTCGTAGGAGACGCGTAGAGGGCCGCGGTATCCGAAGATCTCTTGGCAGACCTCAAGCCCCATATCGTATGCGCCATCCTTGACGCAGTGATCCTTGCCGGCGGGTTCGCATGACACCTTGAATACTGCCCATTTCGCTGACCAGTCCACACGCCAGCTGAGCTTGAGTGAGAGGTCCCTGATCTTCCCCTGACCCTTGTGCCCGCAGGCAGAGCAGGTGTAGGTGAGCGCATCCTTCTCAAGATCCCAAGAGTCGATCTTGTTCGGGATCACCTCTTTCTTCATAAATGCGATCCTGCCACACTTCTCGCAGACAGCCATCACGGGGTTCCAGTCATCCGCGCTCCCGTCCTCCTCTGGGAGATGCAAGTACTTCCTCCTGATTGCCTTGAGCTTATCCAGCTTCATCAGAACTGCCCTTATGGCGTCCTTCATCTCAGGCTTCTTATAGAGCTCGTGGGAATAGACGATGTTCGGCGAGAGGCCAAACTCTGGCTGGCACTTTATGAACTCGTCTGCAAAATGGTGGGCATAGCTGCTGTGGCAGCCGAACGGATCAGGGACGGAGGACAAAGGCTTCCCGAGCTCCTCTTCGAACCCCTTCGGGACCGTTAATCCTGCAGGTATCGACTTTATTGGATCGTATGAGTCGATTATGAAATTGAATGTGGATTCAATCCCTCGCCTCTCCAGCTCGCGCTGGATGGCGCTGCATATGAACTGCTCGCGCTCAGCACCGATGTGTATTGGGCCAGACGGGGTCTTGCCTGTGTGGATCACTATCCTCTCGTCGCCCCTCCTGATTATCTCGTCTACGATCCCCCTTACCCAGTGGCCCTCACCCATCGTGCACACCTCAGAGCAGGCTTGAGAACCTCCTGCGCACCTCTTCGCAGCCTCCTTCCTTCTTCGCGAGGACTACTTTGAACGGCGAGACGTCCTTCGGGAGCGTCTGGACGTCCAGCCCTAGGCATTCCCTTATAATGTCCTTCGCAGCCCAGAACACCTTGTCGTTCAATTCAGCGTCCGCGTTGTCCGCAATGTGCAGTATGAGCGCCTCTATTGTCCTTGGCTCTATCGGGCTGGCTTCGCCGTGGTGGGACGCCACTGCATGGATCACCTCTATGGGGAAGCGCCTAGCGTAGAGCTCCCCAGTGATGAGCGATAGGTGATCGATCATCTCCCCAAGTTTTGATCGTTGGTACTTCCCGGGATACGTCTGGTGATAAGTGGCGAATTTGAACAGATCGTGGAGCAGGCTTGCGGCTATCACGACATCCCTGTTGACTTTGACGCCGTAGACCTCCTCGACTATGTCCGCCAGTGCGATCGCCACCTTTGCTGTGGAGTATGTGTGGACCAGCAACCCGCTCTCGTATGAGTGGTGGCGCCGCTTGCTCGCAGGCGACTTAGAGAACGGGGTCGAGTTGGGAATCTCCAAGAAGGAGAGGCGAGGGTTCCTTATCATCTCAACTACCTTATCCCTCAGCGATTGGTCGCCTATCTTCTCGGCGAGAGTGATGAGATCTTCTTCTTTCATCGCAACGGCACGCTTCATAAGGGTAGCGAGGAGGTATTTAAATTTAGAATTGGAAGGCTGCGCTGTGCCCATTGGCGGGGTTTCGCACAGGCAGTTCCGATAAGGTTAAAAAAGTGTTTGCGCCTTAATCTTGACGAGCGGGGATTCCCAAGCCAGGTCAAAGGGGTAGGA
>JAULTB010000027.1:3399-17647 GCA_038801655.1 Candidatus Methanosuratincola thermotaenarum
GCGGGTCCGTCCCGATCGCCCAGGAAGCTCCTATGGCGAAGGCCTTCGTGGGTTCGAATCCCACTCCCCGCACCAACATTTGAGTTCAAGATAACTGAGTCCTTCTTCACACAGATTTGCAATAACACCGGTGGAAACATTGTCAGTAATGATCTACCACACGATGAACAACCTCGCTTACCTGATCTTCCCGACGCTTGAAACAGAGACAGGGGGGCTATACCTGCTGATCCTAAATGTGTTGGCCGTTGCGGTTCTGCTGAAGCTGTACGGTTTGAAGAGGATGTCCGAAACGGCGCATCAGAAAAAGTACAATGAAGACAGGATCGATGGGAAAAAGGTAGGCTGTGTCAAGTGCACGCCATTTCTGAAAGGGTGCAGGCACTAAATGGGCTTTTTTGAACTGAGGGGGCTCCGGAATTCCATGTTACTTCATCCTCAGGTCCAAGACGCGCCTGGCCTTTCCATCGCGCCTCTCGATCGACATAGGCGGCAGGACCCTTACTGCAGGCTGGAAGCCCAGGATCGTTCTGAGATCCCTGAAGAGTGCCCTTTCCAGCGACTTTGCGGAATCGTCTTGCGGGCTTTTGCAGTTTGCCTCAACAAGGACTGTCAGCTGATCTAGCGCCCCTGCCTTCTCTACGACGAGCTGGTAGTTCATCCCCACCTCGGGATATTTCATCAAGACGTATTCGACCTGACCCGGGAATACCTTCACACCGTTGATCGAGAACGCGTCGTCGCACCTCCCTTTGATGCGCGCTATACGCTGGTGGGTCCTCCCGCATCCGCACCTATTAGTGTCCAACAGCTTGGACATGTCCCTGGTCCTAAACCTCAGCATTGGCATTGCAGTCTTGGTCAGCGAGGTCAGGACAACTTCACCCTCCTCCTCTGGGCCTAGGGGCTCTCCGGTGGAGGGATCTATGATCTCGACGATGAAGTGATCTTCCCATATGTGCAGACCATCGCCGCAGGAGCAGTTGCATCCAACCCCTGGTCCGTACATCTCCGACATCCCGTATATGTCGTGGCAGTCCATGTCCCAGACATCCGAGATCTTCTTCATCATAGAGTCGCTCCAAGCCTCGGCGCCGAATATCCCTTTCCTGACCCGAAGATCCTTCTTTACATCGACCCCCATCTCTGACGCGACCTCTGCTATATGGAGGGCGTAGCTCGCTATTCCGGCGATCATCGTTGTTCCGAGGTCCCGCATGAGGTTTATCTGCCTCTCGGTGTTCCCTGTACCTGTTGGGACGACAGTCGCCCCTATCGCCTCTCCCCCGTAATGGAAACCGAGACCGCCCGTGAATAGCCCATAACCAGGCGTCACCTGGAATACATCGCCCCGCCTCAGGCCGCTCATGTAAAGGCACCTGCACATGATCTCAGTCCAGTTCTGCAAGTCCTCGCGGGTGTACAGCACGAGGGTCGGCTTTCCCGTCGTCCCTGAAGAGGCGTGGACCCTGACGCATTCCTCCCTAGGCACTGCGAGGAGGCCAAAAGGGTAGTTCTCCCGCAGGTCATGCTTCGAGACCATTGGGAGTCGCCTAAGGTCGTCAAGAGATCTTATGTCATCTGGGCATATTCCCCTACTCTTGAACGCAGAGCGGTAGAAGGCAACATTTTCATACAAACGCCTGACTGTCAGCTTTAACCTTTCGAGCTGGATCTTTTTGATGGATCCTCTGTCAAGCGACTCTAAGCGACGGTTCCACATTTGATCCATTTCTAACCACCTTCACACTGAAAGCCAAATACACCAATGCCCCGACCAAGATCCCCGGGATTATTGGGTATACAAAGGAGTTGGAATAGAAGAATAGCTGCCATATCACGCATGTTAATGCTGCCGAGATCACGGAGGCTATTGCGCCTAGCCGCGAGCTCCTTTTCAGGTATAAACCTCCGATCAGAGGGGCAAAGAAGGCAGAAGAGATTGCTGAGAATGCCACACCCACAATCCCAACGATAACGTCAGGGGGATTGAGGGCAAGCAGAAGCGGGACGACCCCGAACAGGATCGTCGCCAGCCTGAGGGCGAGCACGCTTTGGCTTGCTTTTGGCCTTGCTGCGGATATCACATCCCTCAGCAACGATCCGGAAAGCATTATGCATATGGGGGCAAGGGTGGACATCGCGGCAGCGAGTATTGAGACTAGCAGAAACGATCCGAACCCTGTGCCGAATACTGAAACTGCGATGGAGGGCATGACTAGATCTGGGTTCGCGAGACATTGCCGGAGCGCGGTCGGGTCATAGATGACTGCCCACCCAAGCGGACCAGCGAAGAACACGGCAAAGGCGAAGACTGCGATTAGGATCGGGGCGATCGCCCTCCCCAGCCTGATGACAGAGGCGTCCCGCGCGCTGTAAAACTGGACGACCATGTGCGGGCTGGTCATCTGGGCAAAACTTATCGCAAAGGTAAGCGAAAGTATGTACGGGATTGTGGCGCCCGCTGCGGAAACTGCAGAAGGCGCTGGTCCTGGGAAAGACAGAAGAGAGATCCCATACCCCCAACCGCTGAGATGGACATCATTCAAAAGCGAGAGTGCCCCCTCCCAGCCGCCAGTCCGAAGAAGGATCCCGCCAAACAAGACGAGGGCCGATGAGATCATCAAAACACCCTGGAGAAGGCTGACGGCCACATTTCCCCTGAAACCCCCTATACTCGCATAAAGGAGCGCGGGCACCGCTACTATGAGAAGGGCTTGGGAGTAGGGGATTTCGAGAAGCACCTGCAGGATGTTGCCCGCGCCCTTGAATATCGATATCAAATAAAATTCCATGAAAAAAATAAACACCAAGGCAGAGACGAGCTGAAGAGCCTTCGAGGAGTACCTTCTGCCCAAGAACTCCGAGATGGTCATCGATCCGGAGAGATCCGCAAATTGCTTTATTTTAGGTGCAATGAGGGCCCATGCCAATACCGCAAAGAGGACGTGGAAAAAGAAGAGAAAGGCGCTCCACTGGAACCCAAGGAGAAAGCCCATCCCTCCGCCCCCCAGGAAAGCGGCAGAGCTGAAATAAGTCGTTGTATAGGAGAAAGCTAGCAGCACGGGCCCAAGGCTTCTGTTGGAGAGAAGGAAATCTACTACAGCCTTGTTCTTTCTGCTGCCAATAACCGCGATCACAAGGATCAATATGATGTATCCAAAGATGATTGCTATTGGCAAGAGATCCGTACTAGTCACCCCTCTCTCATACTGGAAAAGAAATTCACTACTGTCAAGACCACCCCGCCGACTGTGATGATTATGAGCACACTATCCAAAGGCAGCTTCACCACATTACCATGTACTGAAATGGTTTTTTATAAAAATATATAAACATAATTGTACTAAAATGTACATCAACTCTAATAGGAAGTGCAACACCAACGGTCCGTTGCAAAGGCCAGATGCCGATGGATCAAATCTGAGCGTTGATGTTAAAAGGATGCAAAAATGTTATTATCCCGATTCGGCGTTACCCTGTTGGGGCAATATGCCAGAGATGATCGCAGCTGAAGATATAGTCAGGGAGATCATTGAAAAGTACAACAAGAAGCCGATTGGATGGCAAATGGCATCAGACCTGAGAGGGAATACAATAGTCATTGGCCCGGATATAGGGTATAGGATCAAGACTATGATGATCAGCCCTTTTGAGAATATTGGCTTTGGGACTCGATTCGAGCCCGAGAGCCTAGGCGCGCCAATCGGATCAGGCTACCATTTTGGCTTCAGACCTGCCCCGCCAGATCTATTCGAAAAGATATCAAAGGAAAACTTCGGCAATGAGGGGGCGCAGAGGATCATCGGAAAGATCCTAGAGAGCGACCCAGTACCATTAGAAAGGATAGATTCTGGAGCTGGAGGGATCTTGGGGGGACCCTTTCTGCAGCACCCCGATCTGAGGACGATATCCAAAGCACAGCAGGAGCTGGACGAAAAGCTTAGGATCGAGGTTGAGAAGGAGTTTATGAGGAGGTGCCCGATGAGGGCATCAATTTACAGGTAGTAGACGATGAATTTCTTGCGTAGCATAGATAAACCACTTAATGCAAAATGGAGAATGCGGTGAGAAGATGGGCAAGATCAAGCTCTACAAGTCTCCTTCTTGCACGAGATGCCCTATCGCCAAGTTCATCCTGAACCGGGTTTTGGTCACGATGGGTCTCGACTATGAGAGCCTCGTCGAGGAGAAAGACACCGAAAAAGACTCTGAGGCGATGGCAGAGCTTCTCATGCTCGACTGTGACAAGACCCCTGTAATCAAGCTCGGGGACGTCCTCATCAAGGAGGAGGAAGCGCTGGTTGAAAGGACAGTGAGGGAGGGCATTGAAAACTGGATTGCTTCGGGGAGACCGGAGTGAGGAGTGCGTAAATAGCTATGCGCTGCAAATCGTGCGAGAAGTGGTACGGTGCAGAGGACGATGACTATGGTCCATGCAGCATAAAGCACGCGCGTGGAGACAAAAAGTTCATCACGCATGGGGAGCACGTTTGCGACGAGATCCACAAGGGCAAGGGATCTGACAATTATGGAGATCAGGGAAGCTGATCC
Organism: Candidatus Methanosuratincola thermotaenarum; assembly: GCA_038801655.1. Lineage (GTDB taxonomy): Archaea > Thermoproteota > Methanomethylicia > Methanomethylicales > Methanomethylicaceae > Methanosuratincola > Methanosuratincola thermotaenarum. The sequence continues at coordinate 7,954 of JAULTB010000027.1, forward strand.
GAAGGATTTCCCGGAGCTCGTTCCAATGACGGAAAAGGAGGGGTGGAACTACACCGAGGACGACTTCCATTGGTTCAGCCTAGTCGGCGGGAAGACATTGGTCGCAGTCAATCAGGGCGAAATAATAGGGATGGCCACGGTACTTGACTACGGGGACGCAGGATGGATCTCAAACCTGCTTGTAAAGCCCAAGGAGAGGGGACATGGCATTGGCGGAGAGATACTCTCAGAGTGCAAAAGGCTGCTCAGAGGAAAAAAAACGATTGCCCTTTTTTCCTACGAACGATCGATAGACTTCTATGAAACAAACGGGTTCAGGATCGACGTTGAGGCTTACCTTGTATCACTAAAGGATCGGGACAAGATCCATGGGAAAACGGCATTTGTCATTGGAGCGGAATTAGACGAGTGGATGATTCGGATGGACCAAGAATGCTTCGGCTATGAGAGACCCAAAGTTATCAAAGAGCTGGCGAAGAGGGGGATGGTTCTGAAGCCCCAAGGGTGCGATGGATTCGCCATAATGAGGAGGGATCCGGTTGAGCCATCAGTCGGACCTGTGATCTCAGGCGAGACTGGATCTGGGGGCGAGCTCCTTGTCGGCGCGCTGACGTTGGCTGGACCGAATGCCAAAGCAGTGGTTCTTGAGGGAGGGATCAAGCCCCTAAAATACGAGGAGAGGATCAGCAGGCTATATCTGGGCGCCCCTCTGAAGATAGATCGCTCCAGGGCAGTCGCTTTCGCTGGGCTCGAGCTGGGGTGATGGCTTGCAGGTATTCAATACCAAGTTCGGGAACAAAGAGGAATTGATTACAGCTGAGCCGGGAAGGGTGAAGGCGTACATATGCGGACCTACGGTATACGACTATTGCCACATAGGTCACGCCAGGACCTACATAAACTTCGACGTTTTCAGGAGGTACCTCGAAGCTCTCGGCTACGACTTCATTCATGTCCAGAATTTCACTGACATAGACGACAAAATAACCGAGCGCGCAGCTGCACAAGGGAAGGCCCCGAGCGAGATCGCGGGTTACTTTATCCAAGAATACTTCAAGGATATGGACGCTCTTGGAGTGAAGAGGGCAACGGTTTACACGAGGGTGTCGGAGTTTGTCCCGAGGATTGCAGAGGCAACAGCAAGGTTGCTTGAGCGAGGTTTAGCATACAGGTCAGGTAACGCGATATACTTTGATGTCCAAAAGGCAGGGGGGTTCGGAGAGCTTATCTCGAGCGTTGAGGAAGCAATCACAGACAAGATCGAGGCTGGGTCGAAGAAGGGACCTTTTGACTTCACGCTTTGGAGGCAGGGGAAGGAGGGTGAGGAAACATGGGATTCCCCCTTGGGCAGGGGGAGGCCTGGCTGGCACATACAGTGTGTGGTGATGTCCACGGATTCCCTAGGGTCCGAGTTCGACGTCCATTGGGGAGGGATGGATCTCATATACCCGCATCACGAATGCGAGGCACTGCTTTCAAAGGCGATTTTTGGGAAGGTTTTCGTGAAGTATTGGATTCACAACAACTTCGTCCTTATGGGCGGCGACAAGATGTCAAAGTCATCGGGGCAACACGTATACATAAGAGACGTCTTGGAAAAGTTTTCAGGAGATACGCTTAGGGCATTCCTCCTGCAAAGGCACTACCGTGAGAAGATCGAGTATTCTGAAGATGGTCTGGAAGGCGCCGAAAGGAGGCTGCAGACCCTTAGAGAAGGGGCAAAAATTGCCAGCAAGGGCAGGGGCGAGGGAGGCATGAGCGTATGTGTCAAGGACTATGCAGACATGTTCTTCGGCAGCCTCGACGATGACCTGAGGACTGGAGAGGCTCTGACTATCGCGGAGAGGCTGGCCTGGGAGATTGCGGAAGGGAAGGAAAAGGATTTCACCGGGGCTTGGAGGGTTTTCGACGCTGTTGAAGAGATCCTTGGGATCAGGATTTAGGCGCCCAGATCAGCATCGGCTACCTTCAAGAAGGCTGTTGGAAATCGGACATTCTTGGCGAGGCCGGGTTTAAGCCCCCTCTGCCCTAACCCAATATCCCCCGTCTTCTGTTATCTCCTTCTTCCAGATGGGCACCTCATGCTTGACTCTGTAAACAGCCTGGCGCACAGCCTCGAAGCCAGAGTCGCTCCTCTCAGAGGCTACCGCGACAAGGAGAACTTCTTCACCCGGTACGAATGTGCCATACCTGTGGCATATGAAAACGTCCCTGACCCCGTCGATCTTTGAAATGTCTTCAGCTATACTCTGGAGCGATTCCTTTGCCGACTCCTCGTATGCCTCGTACTCCAGTCGAACCACCCTCGATCCTCCGCGGGCAGATCCCCTAACTGTCCCGATGAAGGTAATTAAGGCACCATAGGATCCTACCCCCAGGCGCGACTTTGCTATCGAGATTAGCCTCTCAACGCTAAACCCTTCCTCTTTCCTTGATAGGATTCCTAACGGCATAGGCTGCACAGAGATTTATCGAAGGTACACTAAAATAACTCTTCTCCTCTGGATAGCCGGGGAAAGCCTTGGAATGCAAGATTTGCGGGAGGCACTATCCAGAGGGGCTTCTGGAACTGCTTTCCGAGGTTTATGGTCCAAGACTCCAGGGGGTGCTGGAGAGGCTCAGCACCCCGCCGAGCAGGTATGCGGTCAGGGTAAACACCCTCAGGGGGAGCTTGGATGAGGTCGTAAGTTACTTCAGGGCGATTGGTGTCGACTGCAGGGCCCATGAGCAGATTGGGGAGGCAGTAATGATATCTGTCGAGGGTCCTTTCAAGATCGATCACTCGGGCAATTCAATCACCGCGAAGAAACACGCCGCTGAGAGCGTCATGCTCGGAAGTAATCTTTACATGCCTGGCATCATGAGGATGCAGAGGGTCAAGGTTGGCGACACTGTGAGGATCGAAGATCCCCGCGGGCACTTAGTCGCGTCAGGCATTTCCAAGATACATTCAGGATTGCGGGGCGCCAACGGGATCGCCGTTTCCACGTCCCAGAGCATATACAGGCTGCCGCCAATACGGGAGACAACTTTATTCTCAGAAGGAAAGATCCAAGAACAGAGCCTCCCCGCGATAATCACCTCGAGAGCTCTGGAACCCCAGCCAGGGGAAACAATTGTTGACATGTGCGCAGCGCCAGGGGGTAAGGCCACTCATATCGCGCAGCTGCAGTGTGAAAGAGGGAGGGTTCTCGCTTTCGAGCATTCCCCCAGGAGGGCGGCGAGGATGAACGAGGAGCTTAGGCGCCTCGGGATTAGATCCGTTTTGGTCGAGAGGGCTGATTCAAGATATCTGGACAGGGACCGCCCGACGCTGAGGGCGGACAGGGTGCTCGTTGACCCCCCTTGCACTGCTCTCGGCGTAAGGCCGAAACTCTACGAGGAGGCCACTGCAGCGGAGGTCTTCTCGTCAGCAGTGTTTCAAAAGCAGTTCCTGAGGGCTGCCGCAAGGATCGTGAAGCCTGGGGGTGTAATCGTGTACTCGACGTGCACGCTGACGATTCAGGAAAATGAGGAAGTGGTCAGGTTCGCTGTCGAGGATCTCGGGCTTGAGCTTGAGATGCCCCCAATCAAGCTGAAAGCTGCAGGGGAGGGGATAGGGTTCAAGGAGTGCATCAGGTTTGACCCAGACATTAGCGAAACGCCTGGGTACTTCATCGCCAGGTTCAGAAGGACCCGGTGATCTTCCTCTTGCTGTAGACCTTCCTCTTGAGTGAATGCCCGCACACTTGGCAAGTGGTTAGCTTCTTGGACTGGTCGTACGTAGCCCCGCATGCAGGGCAGTAAAGGAACCACCAGAACTCCTCGGATATGCCCTTTGTCACCATAGGCTTGAAGTCTATCGAAAGAAGGGTGCACAGGTTCTGCAGGCTATAGTCGTCGCTCACGACAAGGACAGTCTCCCCCTCGCTTTCTAGCTCGAGCGCCAGTGCGACTACCTCGAGATCGGTCTCAGACAGCACGGTGAGGTCACCGGTCGAGGAGGCGCGGGTCTTCACTACTGTCACATACTCGGGTCGCGGTGCCCTGACTCTAAGGTGCCCGCTGGCGATTGAGACTTCTGTCACAGACCGCGTCCTTCCAGCGTAAAGCTCGGCCTCGACGCCCGGGGTTATGTAATGGGTACCCTCGACTAGCCGCGGGTTGAAGCCGTAGATTATTGCCGACGTGTCGAGCACATAAGTCTTTGAGACCACTATCCTTCAAACCCCATATTCAGAGATTTCCTAACCTTTTCATAGAAGTCCACGGGAGCAGTCCTAAGGAAGACCGCCGGCGATCTAGACTTCTCAATTAGGATTTTTTCACCACCCTCTAGGTCGACAGAGGCTTGCCCATCCAATATCAGCAAACCTCCGGATGGACCGTTTAGCAAAGTGACCTCGACCCTTGCAGACGGGGGCAGGATCACCGGGCGCACCCCGTGATGGAGCGGGCATACGAATGCCACCTCAATGACGTCTAAGCCAGGATCGATGAGCGGGCCACCGGCAGAGAGGGCATATGCTGTCGCACCGGTAGTCGTTGATACAATGACGCCATCAGCCATTCCGCGATGGATGGTCTTCCCGTCTGCAGCGACTGAAAATCGGATTATCTTCGAAGGCCTCGCGGAGGTCAATAGCGCCTCGTTCAACGCATCGGGGAGCCGGCGCCCCTTCAAGGCTACAGAGAGCTTGGTCTTGTATTCGAGGTAGGTCTTGCCCTCTAGGACGCGGTTTAGCGTGGCGATCGCCTCTTCAGGGACCGTCTCGCAAAGGAAGCCCCGAGCACCTACCTTTATGCCGAGCAATGGCGTCGATCCCACCATTTGGGCAGTCCGCATTATTGTGCCGTCGCCGCCCACAACAACGATCAGGTCGGCTGGAGAAGAATTTGTTCCGCAACTATCCACTTTCGTGGAATCTGCAGGGCGGATCACCTCGATCCCCCTTGAGGAGAGGAAACGTCCTGCGTCCAAGGCTACCCTCGCGGCCTCCTCAGAACCCGGCTTGGCGACAATCCCCACTCTTGAGATCCTCAAAATTTTCCTACTCCGTTAGTATTGTGCAATCAAGGCTGTTTTATAACTTCTTCGAGTTGAATGATCGGCAAAGGGTCGGACAAACAGGTCATAAATGTTGGATGGATATTCCATCCTTGAAATTCTTTATATAAAAGCATCAAGATAAAAAACGAAGGTGATTATATGGCCGAAATGACGCCGCGTAAACGAGCCCTTCTTTGCGTCACAGGCAACAAAAAGCGGGCAGACAGGATAAGCTGCATGGACACGCTGACCACAGCAACAGTCGATCAGATGAATGCGGTGAATGCACCGTTCCCTGAGGCAAACAGGGATCCGCAGCTTGCTTTCAAGCTCGCAGCCGCCGCCTGGGAAGTAATAGGGCTAGAGGGTTTCAAACTGCCTTTCGATCTCTGTGTTGAAGCAGAGGCATTCGGATGCAAGATCAACTGGGGGAGGATAGACAGGCACCCGAGCGTGGAGACGCACGCCTTCAACGACCTAAAGGACCTCAAGATTCCGGAGAACATCGTTGAGACCGGGAGGTTCCCGCTTAAGCACAAGGTCGAGGAGATGCTAAGGAAGGAGTATGGCGACTACCTGCCCATCATTAACCAAGTCACGGGACCTTTCACTGTTGCCGGGCACATCTTCGGGATCGAGAAGTTCTGCATATGGACCAAGAAGAGGCCACAGGAGGAAGTCAAAGAAGCCCTGATGCAAATATCCGAAATGAACATTGAAGACTGCAAGAGGGCGCTACAGAGCGGAGCGGATGTGGTCTGCATTGCGGACCCCTCGGCGACCTCGGACATACTGTCGCCACAGTTCTTCAGGGACGTGATGATCCCAGTCTACCAGAACATGGCCAAGAAGATCGGGGCGCCAGTCGTGCTTCACATATGCGGCAACACTTCAGCTTATCTGCCGTATATAGCGGACACCGGGTTCGACGCATTCTCGATTGACGCGCAAGTCGATCCCGCATTTGCAAAAGCCATAGTGGGCGACAAGATATCCATAGTTGGAGGAGTGCCAACGATTACTGCGCTGCTATTCGGCACGCCTCAGAAGGTCAGGGAGGCGGCGATCGACGCGATAAAGAAGGGCGTTGATGTGCTGATGCCCTCCTGTGGAATACCCCCGAGGACTCCGACTGCGAACTTCAAGGCGTTGGTCGAAGTAGCTAGATGCATGGTTTATGTGTGAGGTGTTAGAGATGGCAACCAAAGAGGAAATAATAAATGGATTTGTAAAGGCCATAGTCGACGGGGACGAAGCGGCAGCTGCCAAGTGGGCGAACGAAGCGGTCGCGGCGAATCTGGACGCATATGAACTAGTGACCAAGTACGGCGGCGATGCAATGAGCGTCGTGAACCAGAAGTATGAGAAGAAGGAGTACTTTGTCCCTGAGGTCCTCTGCTCTGCAAATGCGCTTAACGCGGCTGTGGAAGTTCTTACCCCCCACATGAAGGCTGACAAGACAACTGTGCCTGCGAAAGTCGTCCTCGGAGTGGTAGAAGGAGACATCCACGACATAGGCAAGAACTTGGTCAAGATAATGCTCAGCGCTGCTGGGTTCAACGTGATCGACCTAGGCAAGGACGTGCCGCTGGCTAAGTTCCTGGAGACTGCGAAGGACAACAAGGCAGAAGTAGTCGGGATGTCTGCACTGATGAGCACAACGATGCCGGCGATGAAGAAAGTGATCGACATGTTCGCCCAAGCAGGGGTCAGGAACAAGGTCAAGATAATCGTCGGAGGCGGTCCAGTAACCGAGGAGTGGGCCCTGTCGATAGGCGCAGACGCAAGGCCTCACGATGCCTCAGCAGCGGTGGGCGTGACGAAAGATCTAGTGGCGAAGCTGAAGCAGGATCCGTCGAGTGCCTGGTAAAGGCACCTCCAATTTTATTTTATTTTATTTCTTTTGTTCAGTTAACCTTTTCCGCTCGGATTCCCCAAAGAACGCACGATTAGATGCGAGGGTTGGAACGAAGGGCTACGAGAAATCAATATGAAAAGGGGTTTCTTGAGACCCAATGAAAGCGCTTCAGAATTTATTCATTTACATTACGCTTTTGTTCATTTGTAGAACAGGAATACTTAAATAACATTAATGTTAATCCATAGTTAGAACTTTTTGGTAGTGTTATTATTGAAAAAAACAAGAGCCGATAAAAATGCTTTCACTGGATTAGATTTGCCAGAGTTGGAACAAATCAGGAAGCGGATGGCAAGCGATCCTTCGCTGGAGGAACGTCTGAAAAAGGATTTTCATGGTACCCTTAAGAAAGAGGGGATCACTGTAGACAGCACTTTTAGGAACAAGTTGATGGAGAGGCTGAACTCGAAAGTGAGGGCGGACCAGAGGGAGATTGTCACGAAAAGGCCAGAGGCCAAGAATTGGTACCTGAAACGCGTTTTGGAAGGGAAGCCATTGAAGATTCATGTGCGCATAGACAAGGAGACGGGCAGATGCGAGAAGTCGCTCAGGGGCGAGGGCTAATGCAGACGGGAGGATACGACGTTGTCTTGGAGGTAAGGGAAGAGCTCCTGAACAAGTTCATGAAGGTTGGCCATTGCATAGGCACATTCCCTGTTCTCAAGGGGACTTACACGCTCCCCATACCGAATGTGCCGGACAGCCTGAAGGAGTTCACGGTGATAGGGTATGAGGTCTCCCTTCCGAAGCCCCCGACGATCGAAGCCACGGCAGACCTGCACTTGCGGATGAATGTGAGGGGGCAGGCAGAGTTCACTGTGCTCGGGGGCATAGAGTTTGAGATCGAAGTTGAGTTCACCGTGGGGGTCGCCCCGTCATTCGACCAGGCAACCCGCAGGCTGAAGATCGACCTATTGAGCGCGAGCATTGACGACGTCGAGCTGAACGACACTTACCACCTCCCAACTAATGTGATAGCCAGGCTGAATGAGATACTGACGATCGCGATGCACGAGTACTTGACGGAAGATCTCACCACCCTGGAGCTGAGTCCGGTCCTATTCGCCACGGAGCTCCCCAACATGCCAGCAGGGGACGAGAACAAGCTCACTATCGGGCTGGGTAATTTCCGCGTCTTGAATCCGTCCACACTGTGTGTCGCGGTCAACTTGCTCGGCTACAACGGCGGTGACATCAACTCGGTACTGGACTTCACGGACGGGAGCCATATCGGCATAGGCGTCAACGAGGGGGCAATGCACAGAGTGTATGATTTCTGGTGGGACAGGACGACGCACCCGAAGTCGATCACAAAAACGGGTAGCCACGACTTTGACATGCCCTCGATTGTTGACTGGCTGGACGAGCTAGCCGACTGGGTGGTGGCTGCCTGCACGCTTGGTCTGGTCAGCACTGAGATAGACATTAAGCGGGTCTGGGCGGAGTTCGGGGCCACAATAAGGTTCAGCAAGTTTGACTTCGACCTGAAGCCCGGGAATGTTGTGGAGATCGCAGGGAGCGTCTCGATCGATGCTTGGATGAGAGCGCTTGTCACGATACAGACCACCACCTCGCTTTTCTGGGGGCGCTGGGACGTCGACACAGAGACCTACACCGGGGAGATATTCAGTCTGTCCGTCAACAACCTGGTCATCAACATCGACTCGGCATCTGCAAAGGTTTACTTGGACAACAAGAATCAGCTCGTCGTTGACATACTTGACCTAGACATCTCTATACCTCTCGACTGGGAGATACCCGAGTTCCTGCTGAACTATTTTGTCAACTGGCTTATTGACAGGATAGTAGAGAACTTGCCGCCGATCGTGCTCTTCCCTGCAGTCATTGAGGAGAGCTTGCCGGGGACCACAATGAAAGTCAAGGCGACATTTACCAAGCTCTTCATCGACGAGCCAGAAGCCCTGGTTGCCGCAAACATAGAGACTTCAGGCATAGGAGCATACGCACCCTACGTGGCAAACAAGTCCCCCGAGCACATAGAGGTCCACAAGAAGGACTGCGAGTGGGCCCATAGGATTGCCATCAGAAACAGAGTCTATTTCTGTGACCTTGAGGAGGCCCTTGCGAAAGGCTATGATGGGTGCAGGTATTGCATACCTGAGCACCACCAGAGATAGTAAAACCATCATTATTTTATCTTTTTTTATTTATTTTCCGATTTATGGACTGATCTGCCCTGAAAGCAGGTGAATGTATAAAGATTTTTGGTCATTTTTCAAAAGTCAGCTATCCACGTCTGAATGACGGGGGCTTCTCACTTCCTTGACCGGACTTGCTTATCCTTTGAATAAGCATAAGTTCAGCCACGCTAAGAATGCATTAATTGCTCATGGATCAAAAGGGAAGGCAGGGGGAAATAAAAAAAGGATGCTAAATGATTGCCAAAAGTGCAAAGCCGAGCAGAGCCAAAACTATTCCGATGATTATGAAGACCACGACTGTCACGATTGCGATCAGCAACGCCTTGAGCCACCCGCAGTCAAAGAAGTGCCTGATCAGTGCAAGCCAGATGATCAGCATGACTATTGCGCCAATCAGCCCCAATTCGAAATAGCCGAATATCGCACCCACAATAGTTCCGATCACGACGATCCAAATCGCATCAGTGAATTTGGCCTTGTCCTTTCCGACAAGCCACCTGCCAACAAGCCAGAGCGCCGGAGACAGAATAATTACGCTGACAACTAGGTTTATTATAACAGAAACCAAGCCTACCATTTTTATAC
>JAULTB010000071.1:0-2805 GCA_038801655.1 Candidatus Methanosuratincola thermotaenarum
TGGTGTAGACGTTCCTTTGCTTGGCGAACCCGTGCTCTAAGAGCTTCACGTTGACTATCTCGCGTATCAGGGGGCCGCTGAGCATCTTGAGGCGCATCCCCAGTATCTCGTCCTGCACCTCTTCGGCAATCATCCTAGCCTCCTCCTCGGTGAGGGGGCGCTCGTTGTAGAGCTCCTTGACGAGCCGGGTTTCCTTGAGCAGGCTCTTCACTATCAGATCCTTGTCGAATGGGACTATTACTCCGTCGCTCCGCCTCACAGGTGGAGGGAGTTTGCCGTTAATTATTACTTCTGTCATAACCAGACCCCCGATACGGGCTCATTTCTAATATTTACGGACATTTTATTCCTATCGGATCCAGCGCTTATAAGGTTTTTTTAGAGCAAAATATTTAAAAAAATTGATATTTGTAGAACACAATATGGGGCATTTTCACTTCGGCAAATAAAATCCGGGCAAAGCTAGCATCAAGAATCGATCTGCCAGAATAAAAAAATGCTCACCACGAACCAGGCGCCTGGAGGATCGACCGGAACACTGCCCCTGCTTCCCTAGACATTTCAGAGACGGTCATTGGGCAGCCCCACCGTTCAGCCAAAGCCCCGATCCCAACGAGTGCAAGCCCTGCGATACCGCTGAACGGCTCAGGGGTTGGCGTCAGCAGCAGGGCAGTGCCGACCTTCTTGAGGTTGCCCAAGGACCGCCTCTTTCCTGGCTCCCCGACCAGGTCCCTTAGTGACCGAAGCCCGAGCGCAGCTTCGCCGACAGCAGTGCCCGAATCGGCAGCAGACTCGGAGAGGATCCTGGTCGCAGACCGCATAAGCACACCAGAAATCAACTCCCCTGCAGCCTTTTTAAAGGTTATATGAGGAAGAATTGAGTTTCCAATCGATTTCTTTTTAAGTGGGAAAGAAGTGGGAAAAGCTTAAATAGCGAAAAAGCCTTCCGGCTTCAGAGGGAGCATGATGGAAAGGAGGAATTTAGTTCACAAGGCTCCAGACGCCTAGGGGATTCAGGGACCTTGGGCCCGAGGAGACCAGATCCTACCTGATCGTCGAGGGCAGGTTCAGGGAAGTCTTCAGGAAATGGGGCTACAAAGAAGTCCGGACCTCGACCCTCGACTATTTTGACATCATACGAGGCGGGGCGGGCGAGGGGTTCACGGATTCGATTTTCAAGGTGCAGGACTACGACGGCAGGCTGCTGTCGCTCAGGGGAGAGGCCACGACCCAGATAGCGAGGATGCTGGCCTCCAAGGCTAAGGACGAGGGGAGGCTCTGCTACATCACGAACTGCATCAGGTACCTGGAGCCCAAAAACCTGTCCCTCAGGGAGTACTGGCAGGCGGGCGCCGAGCTTATAGGAGGGGAGAGGATCAGCGCTGATGCAGAGGCGGTCGCACTCGCCCTTGATATGCTCGACTCGGTAGGGATAAGGGCGAGCGTGGACCTAGGGAGCATGGGAGTAATCAGGAAGCTGATGGAAAGGTACGGGATAAAGGACTACAAGAAACTTGCTAGGGCAATCGCATCGAAGTCAATAGACGACCTGAGGAAGGTGACGCCCGACAGCGATGCGCTCGAGGCGTTCACCCTGATGATGACCAAGAGGGGGGGCGCGGAACTCATCGGGGAGATTTCCAAGGCTGCAGGCTGCCTTGAGGAGGATTACGAATACTTCAAGAGCCTCTACCGGGCGCTCGAGGCTTACGGGTGCGACTCCAGGGTCTTTGTGGACCTGAGTACCATCAGGGAGATGGCCTACTACAACGGCTTGGTCTTCGAGATATTCACCCCCGGGATGGGCCTGCCCATAGGCGGGGGAGGGAGGTACGACGCCATGATGAAGGACTTCGGGATAGACACTGCCGCAACCGGCTTTGCGCTGAGCATAGACCTATGCTTGAAGGCGCTTGGCGGGGGAGGCTGGGGTAAGAACAACGAAACAGTGAGGGTCTATTACAAGGACGGGTACATAGAGAAGGCGATCTCCCTTGTTAGGACCTTGAGGGGAAAGGGCGAATGCTGCACCTTGGACGCATACCGGGGCGAGTGCAGGGGCATTCTAGTAGGCGAAAAGACCGTTGTGCTTGAGAGTGGTGAGGAGTATGCGCCCTGAAGCCAAAGGCAGGCTCGTCTTCGCCGTCCCGAACAAGGGGAGGATGAGGGATCCTGCACTCAGGCTCCTGGAGTCGGCGGGGATAAAGTGGCTCGGGGAGGAGAGAACCTACCTGTCCAAGACAACGGATCCTGAGATCGAGATACTCTCAGTCAGGGCTGCAGACATCCCGGTCTATGTGTACTACGGGATAGCAGACCTGGGCATAACGGGGAGGGATATAGTGGCCGAGACAGGGCTCGAGGTCTACGAACTTGCCGACCTAGGCTTCGGGTGCTGCGACCTCGTCGTGGCCGTCAGCAAAGATAGCGGGATAAGGAGCCCATTAGAGATCCCGCAAGGATCCAAGATCGCAACCGAATTCCCGAATGTGGCGAAGGCTTACTTTGACGAGATCGGGATCCAAGTCGAGACGATCACCCTAAAAGGGGCGGTGGAGATAGCCCCGAGGCTTGGGCTCGCGATCGCCATAGTGGACATCTCCAGCACCGGGGCGACCCTCGAGAAGAACAGGCTGTCTGCAATCGGCAAGGTGATGAGCTCTTCGGCTAGGCTGATCTGCAACAAGATATCTTACAAGACAAAGTATGATAAGATCGAAGCGATAATTAACAAGCTGAAGGGGTTGAGTCCTTGAAAGTCGTCAAGTACAGCGACTATGCCTCCGAGCCAATAAGGCCATCCCA
>JAULTB010000072.1:0-2798 GCA_038801655.1 Candidatus Methanosuratincola thermotaenarum
GACTAATGTTCCGGAAGTCCGGAGGCTCAACAATGGGGATGACAATTTCCGAAAAGATCCTCGCCAAAGCCTCAGGTAAGCAAAAGGTCGAGGCAGGCGAGTACATAGTCGGCAAAATAGATCTTGCAATGATACACGACCTCACAGGCCCGCTCACCCTTAACGTTATGAAAGAGGTGGGTTACGACAAGCCCTGGGACCCTGAAAAAGTCGTGATAATACTGGATCACCAGGTCCCTGCGAACTCGACGGTTACCGCCGAGCTCCACAAGCAGCTCAGGAGTTATGCCAGGAAACACGGGCTCAAAAACTTCCACGAGGTCGGGAGGCAGGGCGTCTGCCACCAGATCCTCGCAGAGAGCTACGTCAAGCCAGGGATGCTGGTGGTCGGTGCGGACTCGCATACATGTTCCCTCGGCGCGCTCGGCGCCTTTGCGACCGGGATTGGGTCCACAGAGATGGCATCAGTCATACTTACAGGCGAGATGTGGTTCAGGGTGCCCGAGACGATCAAATTCGAGCTCAAGAACAGGCTGAGCAAGGGCGTCTCAGCGAAGGACATCATACTGAAGATCATTGGCGACATGGGTGTGGACGGGGCACTCTACAGGGCTGCGGAGTTCGTGGGTGACGGCATTGAATCATTGAGCGTCGACAGCAGGCTCACGATATGCAACATGGCCATCGAGATGGGGGGGAAGACCGGGATCGTCAACCCCGACAAGAAGACGCTTGAGTACACGGGAACGAAGGGGGCACCATTAAGGAGCGATCCTGACGCAGAATATGCATCACATTACGAGATGGATCTCAGCAAATTGGAGCCCCAGGTGGCAATGCCCCACTCGGTGGACAACGTAAAGCCAGTCTCAGAGGTTGGCGAAGTCGAGGCTGATCAGGTCTTCATAGGATCGTGCACGAACGGCAGGCTCGAAGACCTGGAGGCTGCGGCATCGGTGATCCGGGGGAGGAAGGTCAAGGACGGCACCAGGCTGATTGTAATACCGGCTTCACAAAGGATTTACCTTGAGGCCGAGAGGAGGGGATACATCAGGGAGTTCATCGAAGCAGGAGGGGTGGTATGCAACCCCAACTGCGGACCATGCCTTGGGGGGCACATGGGCATACTCGCAGATGGCGAGACCTGCGTGAGCACATCAAACCGGAACTTCCTGGGGAGGATGGGCAGCACAGCCTCGAAGGTTTACCTCGTCTCTCCAGAGACGGCGGCAGCGACAGCAGTTGAGGGAAAGATAACCGATCCAAGGAAATACCTGAGGTGAAAAAAATGAATGCGAGCAGCAACCGGATAATGGAAGTCAAAGGAAGGGCTTGGCTCTTCGGCGACGATATCGACACGGATGTCATTCTCCCCGGCAAGTACCTTGTGCTGACTGATCCGAATGAGTTGGCGAAGCACGCCCTCGAGGGCTTGGTGAGCGGTTTCTCATCAAAGATCTCAAAAGGGGACATCATAGTAGCGGGCAAGAACTTCGGGTGCGGATCAAGCAGGGAGCACGCCCCTCTCGCGCTGAAGTATGCCGGGGTCGGCGCAGTCGTCGCAAAGTCCTTTTCCAGGATCTTCTTCAGGAACGCTGTGAACATTGGCCTGCCTGTGGTGATATCTAAGGAAGCCAGGGATCTTATCAAGGAAGGGGAGAAGATCAGCATCGACCTTGAAGGCGGTTTCATAACCAAGGAAGACGGTGGCAGACTCGTCGTGGACAAGTACCCTGAGTTCCTACTGGAAATCTTAAAAGATGGGGGTTTGCTACAGAACCTCAAAAGGAGATTTGACAAGGAGGCCAAAACATGACAAAGAAATACAAGATAGCAGTCATGCCGGGCGACGGGATTGGCCCGGAGCAGACCGCTGCTACGCTGAAGATCCTTTCAGCAGTGATGGAGACCACAGGCCCAGAGATGGAGTTCATTGAAGCTGAAGGGGGGGACGAAACCCTCAAGAAACGCGGGGAGGCCCTCCCGCAGGACTCGATAGAAATCATCAAATCCTCGGATGCCTGCCTCAAGGGCCCTGTCGGGGAGAGCGCAGCAGATGTCATCGTGAAGCTCAGGATATTGTTTGACCTATATGCAAACCTAAGGCCTATAAAGTCATATCCGGGAGTGCAGGCACTAAGGCCTGACATCGACCTGCTAGTTGTCAGGGAAAACACCGAGGATCTCTACAAGGGATACGAGTTCAGGATTGGCGACGACACAGTCGCTCTGCGCGTCATCACCAAGAAGGGCTGTCATAGGATAGCCGAGACTGCATTCAAGTACGCAATGAAGAGAAGGAAGAAAGTAACCGCAGTGCACAAGGCAAATGTGCTTAGGGTCACGGACGGGCTGTTCAGGGACACCTGCAGGGAGGTCGCCCAGAGGTATCCCGAGGTCGCATTCGATGAGCTGTATATCGATGCCGCAACGATGCATTTGATCAAGCGCCCTCATGAGTTCGATGTCATATGCATCACAAACATGTTCGGGGACATACTCTCTGACGAGGCTGCGCAAATAGGAGGCGGGCTCGGCATGGCAGCCGGCGCGAACATTGGCGACAAATTTGGGCTATTTGAGCCGATCCACGGATCTGCGCCGAAGCACGCAGGGAAGAACACAGCCAACCCGATATCAATGATCCTCTGCTCGAAGATGATGCTGGAATGGCTTGGGGAGGAGGCGGCCGCCAAGAAAATTGAGGATGCAGTGATGCAAGTGCTCTCCGAGCGGCGCGTAGTCACCCCAGACCTCGGAGGGAAGTCCGGCACGACCGAGGTCGCCGAGGAGATCTC
>JAULTB010000073.1:0-2789 GCA_038801655.1 Candidatus Methanosuratincola thermotaenarum
TCCGGAAGTCCGGAGGCTCAACAATGGGGATGACAATTTCCGAAAAGATCCTCGCCAAAGCCTCAGGAAGGCAAAAGGTCGAGGCAGGCGAGTACATAGTCGGCAAAATAGATCTTGCAATGATACACGACCTCACAGGTCCGCTCACCCTCAACGTTATGAAAGAGGTGGGTTACGACAAGCCCTGGGACCCTGAAAAGGTGGTAATAATACTGGATCACCAAGTCCCTGCTAACTCAACGGTTACCGCCGAGCTCCACAAGCAGCTCAGGCAATATGCCAGGAAACACGGGCTCAAAAACTTCCATGAGGTCGGGAGGCAGGGCGTCTGCCACCAGATCCTCGCAGAGAGCTACGTCAAGCCAGGGATGCTGGTGGTCGGCGCGGACTCGCACACATGTTCCCTCGGCGCGCTCGGCGCCTTTGCGACTGGGATAGGGTCCACAGAGATGGCCTCAGTCATGCTTACAGGAGAGATGTGGTTCAGGGTGCCCGAGACGATAAAATTCGAACTCAAGAACAGGCTGAGCAAGGGCGTCTCAGCAAAGGACATCATACTGAAGATCATCGGCGACATGGGCGTGGACGGGGCACTCTACCGGGCTGCGGAGTTCGTGGGCGACGGCATTGAGTCGCTGAGCGTCGACAGCAGGCTCACGATATGCAACATGGCCATCGAGATGGGTGGGAAGACCGGGATCGTCAACCCTGACAAGAAGACGCTCGAGTACACAGGAACTAAAGAGGCGCCCTTCAGGAGCGATCCTGACGCGGAATATGCATCACATTACGAGCTGGATCTCAGCAAATTAGAGCCCCAGGTGGCGATGCCCCACTCGGTGGACAACGTAAAGCCAATCTCGGAGGTTGGCGAAGTCGAGGCTGACCAGGTCTTCATAGGATCGTGCACGAACGGCAGGCTCGAGGACCTGGAGGCTGCGGCATCGGTGATCCGGGGGAGGAAAGTCAAGGACGGCACCAGGCTGATTGTGATACCGGCTTCCCAAAGGATATACCTCGAGGCCGAGAGGCGGGGATACATCAGGGAGTTCATCGAAGCAGGAGGAGTGGTATGCAACCCCAACTGCGGACCATGCCTTGGGGGGCACATGGGCATACTCGCAGACGGCGAGACCTGCGTGAGCACCTCAAACCGGAACTTCCTAGGGAGGATGGGCAGCACAGCCTCGAAGGTGTACCTCGTCTCTCCGGAGACTGCGGCTGCGACGGCAGTTGAGGGGAAGATAACCGATCCAAGGAAGTACCTGAGGTGAAAAAAATGAGTGCAAGCAGCAACAGGATAATGGAAGTCAAAGGAAGGGCTTGGCTCTTCGGCGACGATATCGACACGGATGTCATCCTCCCGGGCAAGTACCTTGTGCTGACTGATCCGAATGAGCTGGCGAAGCATGCCCTCGAGGGATTGGTTAGCGGCTTCTCATCGAAGATCTCAAGAGGGGACATCATAGTAGCGGGCAAGAACTTCGGGTGCGGATCAAGCAGGGAGCATGCCCCTCTCGCGCTGAAGTATGCCGGGGTCGGCGCAGTTGTCGCAAAGTCCTTTTCCAGGATCTTCTTCAGGAACGCTGTTAATATCGGTCTGCCAGTGGTGATCTCTAAGGAAGCAAGGGATGTTGTCAAGGAAGGGGAGAGGATCAGCATCGACCTTGAAGGCGGTTTCATAATCAAGGAAGACGGGAGCAGGCTAGTCGTGGACAAGTACCCTGAGTTCTTACTGGAAATCTTAAAAGACGGGGGTTTGCTACAGAACCTCAAAAGAAGATTTGGCAAGGAGGCCAAAATATGACAAAGAAATACAAGATAGCAGTCATGCCGGGCGACGGGATCGGCCCGGAGCAGACCGCTGCAACGCTGAAGGTCCTTTCAGCAGTGATGGAGGCCACAGGCCCCGAGATGGAGTTCGTAGAAGCTGAAGGCGGGGACGAAACCCTCAGGAAGCGCGGGGAAGCCCTCCCGCAGGACTCGATAGAAATCATCAGATCCTCGGATGCATGCCTCAAGGGCCCTGTCGGGGAGAGCGCAGCAGATGTAATCGTGAAGCTCAGGATATTGTTTGACCTTTATGCAAACCTAAGGCCGATAAAGTCATATCCTGGAGTGCAGGCACTAAGGCCTGACGTCGACCTGCTAGTTGTAAGGGAAAACACGGAAGATCTCTACAAGGGATACGAGTTCAGGATTGGCGACGACACAGTCGCTCTGCGCGTAATAACCAAGAAGGGCTGTCAGAGGATAGCCGAGACTGCATTCAAGTATGCGATGAGGAGGAGGAAGAAAGTGACCGCGGTGCACAAGGCAAATGTGCTTAGGGTTACGGACGGGCTGTTCAGGGATACCTGCAGGGAGGTCGCCCAGAAGTACCCAGAGGTCGCATTCGATGAGCTGTATATCGACGCCGCAACGATGCACTTGATCAAGCGGCCGCATGAGTTCGACGTGATATGCATCACAAATATGTTCGGGGACATACTCTCCGACGAGGCTGCGCAGATAGGGGGCGGGCTCGGCATGGCAGCCGGCGCGAACATCGGTGACAAATTTGGGCTTTTTGAGCCAATCCACGGATCTGCGCCGAAGCATGCAGGTAAGAACACGGCCAACCCGATATCAATGATCCTTTGCTCGAAGATGATGCTGGAATGGCTTGGGGAGGAGGCGGCAGCCAAGAAAATAGAGGATGCAGTGACGCAGGTGCTCTCCGAGCGGCGCGTAGTCACCCCAGACCTCGGAGGGAAGTCCGGCACGACCGAGGTCGCCGAGGAGATCTC
>JAULTB010000074.1:0-2756 GCA_038801655.1 Candidatus Methanosuratincola thermotaenarum
ATCTTCGGGTCTGCGGTCATTATCCCGTCGACATCCTTCCAGATCCATACCTCGTCCACCTCAAGGGATGCCGCAAGGATGGTCGCGGTGTAGTCTGACCCGCCCCTGCCCAGGGTGGTCACAACGCCGTTCTGGTCCTGGCCAATGAAGCCGGTCACCACTGGCACTACGCCTGCCTTGAGAATCGGCATGAGCCTGTCTTTTACCATCACCTCTGTTATGTTGAGGAGGGGCTTTGCATTGCCGTAGTTGCTGTCGGTGATTATGCCTGCCTCGCCGCCAGTCAGGTCAATTGACTTGATGCCCATGGAGACCAGCGCACCCCTCATCAGCGGGGCCGAGAGCCGCTCCCCGAAGGAGAGTATCAGATCTTTGGATCTTGGCGTCAGCTCCCTGAGGAGGAAAACGCCTGTAAGGCACTGGTTCAGCGTCTCTATAAGTTTCCTTATCTTCTCGGAGGTCTCTTCAAGGGCGGAGCCGGTGCATAGCTTTTTCGCCGCTTCTAAGTGCCTCTTCTCGAGCTTCGAGAGCATACTGCGGACCTTTTCCATGTCCCCAAGCTTGGCATTCTCGCCCATCTGTATTAGTTCGTCCGTAACCCCGCCCATGGCGGAGACGGTGACCACTACCTCATCTTCCTTCTTAGCCCTCTCTGCCACAAGAGATGCAGAGTTGGCTATCTGTTCGGCATCCTCCATCAGCGCTCCGCCGAACTTCATTACTAGCCTCATTAAGACCACCAGAATGTTAGATCAGATGATCCCTTTTGCTTTTAGGCATTCCGCTATCAGTATAGCGTTCCCGGCAGCGCCTCTGATGGTGTTGTGGCTGAGGAGCACATACTTGATCCCGTTGTCCAGCGCGCTTTCCCTCCGGATCCTGCCAACGACCGTGGCCATGCCCTTAGCGCGTTCAGGAGCCCCTGAGAGCCTGTCGAGCCTCGGCTGCGGCCTGTCTGGCTCATCCCTCACAATTATGGGCCGCTCTGGCGCGGAGGGGAGCCTAAGCCTCTGCGGCTCCGACGCGAAATCTGCCATGCATCTCACAACTTCATCCGGCGAGGCAGCCTTCTCGGTTTCGAGGAAGACTGCTTCAGTGTGCCCGTCGAGCACGCACACCCTGTGGCAGCTCGCACCAACCTTGATACTGGCGTTCTCGAAGCACCCGCCCCTGAAGCTCCCCAGGATCTTGAGTAGTTCTGAGGCGACCTTCTCCTCCTCGTTCTTTATGTACGGTATCAGGTTGTCAATTATCGCCATGGACGGCACTCCAAAGAACCCAGCCCCTGAGAGCGCCTGCATCGTAGAGACGAGCACCCTCCTGAGACCGAACTCAGCCTGGACTGGCTTAAGAGAGACTGCCAGGCCAATGGTGGTGCAGTTTGGACCCGTTACTATGAATCCGCCCCGCTTTTTCCTTTGCGCCTCGATTGCATCGAGGTGTCCGAAGTTCACTTCGGGGATAACCAGCGGGACATCCGGATCCATCCTGTGCGCACTCGTGTCTGCAACGACGAAAAGCCCAGCTTCAGCCATATCCATCTCAGTCCGCTTTGCGACCTCCGAGGGCAGCGCGGAGAAGACGAGCTCTGCCCCGGCCCCTTTTATCTCAGTCGGGGTCGCCCTGACGATCCTCATCTCCGCCATCCCTTCTGGCATCTCCTTGTCGAGCACCCACTTTGCGGCTTCCCTGTACTTTTTCCCAATTGATGCCTCCGAAGCAGAGAGGGCCGCTACTTCGAACCACGGGTGATCCCTAAGCATGTTCACATATCTCTGGCCGACTGATCCCGTCGAACCCAAAATACCCACTTTGATCTTGCCCATATCAGATACCCCAAATCATGCGTGTTTCAAGCACCCCTTCAGCCTCAAAGCATTCGCTCAGGATAGGATAAAAAGTGTTTGGCAGGCGGTCACCATTTGTTAATCCCTCAGGAGTGCTGTCGAATTAACCTATAATCCGAACCTTGCTAAATTTAAACTTTTTTGGGTGCCAATACTTTCGCTCTGCTGCCCCGAAGCTTTCTGTCAGCTGTAGCGGACAGGCCCGCTTTTTTGCCAACAGTCGGTGGAGGCCAATGATTGAAAGGTTTAAATGCACCGTTTCACGCCCCTCTTATAGGGGAAGATTTATCCTTGTCAGTAAAGCATGAACTTGAGGATGTAGATGGCGTGGGGCCTGCGACCATAGAAAAGCTCAAGGCAGCAGGCATCTCTACTGTTGAGGCTCTTGCAGTCGCGCCTACTCGCCTCCTTGTTGAGATTGCCGATCTCACTGAGGAGAAGGCTTCGACCATAACCAAGAATGCGAGGTCCCTCCTGAACATCCGCTTCACGACCGCTAAGGAGGTTCTATCGAGGAGGGGTAATATCGGATACCTGACCACGGGCTCGAAAGCGATTGATGCCCTCCTTGGGCGCGGGTTGGAGACTCAGGCAATAACTGAGCTAATTGGCGAGTTCGGATCCGGGAAGACCCAGCTCTGCCACCAGCTATGCGTTTCAGTGCAGCTGCCCCCTGATCGGGGAGGTCTGGAGGGTAGGGCGCTTTTTATCGACACAGAAGGGACCTTCAGACCCGAGAGGGTCATGAGCATCGCTAAGGGGCTCGGCCTTGATCCTGAAACAGTCCTTAACAACATAATCTATGCCAGGGCCTACAATTCTGACCACCAGATGCTTCTTGCAGACGAGGCAGTCACGATTGTCCCTGAGAACAACGTGCGCCTCTTGATTGTCGACTCGGTGATCACC
>JAULTB010000028.1:0-16877 GCA_038801655.1 Candidatus Methanosuratincola thermotaenarum
GCCGTAAAGGTTAATTAGCATTCTGGGAGTGTATTGAAAACGTTATTTAAGTTTATCGGAGAATGGGATTTTGCTGGTCAAGAAGCGGCACCCGGTAAGCACGAAGGAGATTAAGGAGATCCTCGAGAGGGCAAGCAGGATCGCCCCCAAGCTGCCCGAGACGATTGACAAGAAGAAAGGTCTCGAGGTGGTCGAGCTCGAGAGCGGCGAGAAGGTCTACCTCCAGGAAAAGAGGCCAGTGCTGATCGAGCTGGAGGGAAAGCTTATGCCGGCCCTGACGGCCTCGGAGGAGGTGCTCTCGGAGATACCCAGGATCGTCGTTGACATGGGTGCTGTGCCTTACATATGCAATGGGGCAGACGTCATGGCGCCGGGGATAAGATCCGTGCCCGAGGGTGTTGAGCCCGGCGACATAGTGGCTGTGGCAGACGAGAGGCACAACAAGGTCTTGGCAGTGGGTGTGCTCGCCATGGAGAGGGAAAGGATCCTGAACAGGGAGAAGGGCAAGGCGGTCAAGAATGTCCACCACGTAGGGGACGAGATCTGGAAGAACATGTGCAAGATCTGATCGGATCAGGCATGCTCCAGGGATTCCATCAGAACCCCTATTTTACTCGCATCCTGTCCCCTATGCTTGGCGCAGACGCCTCGACCTTGAAGAACCGCCTAACCGCGTCCGCCATGCTGAGGCATTTGCTCTCCTCACCGTGGACCATGAAAACCTGCTTTGGGCGCGGGGAAAGGTTGCTTACGAACCTGAGCAGCTGCTTCCGGTCGCTGTGCCCTGAGAATCCGTCGACGGACTCGACTCCCATCTTCACCTGGACGACGTCTATCTTCCCAGACGGGTCGCTGAGCGGTATCTCGCGCAGCCCGCGCAGGACAGACCTCCCCAGAGTGCCCTCGATCTGGTAGTTGACGAAGATCATCATGTTCTTCGGATCCGGCGCGAGGAGCTTGAAGTACTCGAGTGCGGGTCCGCCTGTGAGCATCCCGGAGGTCGCCATGATTATTGAAGGGCCCCCCTCGGCTATGTCTGGCCTCGCGCTCCTGTCGTCTACGCTGATGAAATGCTCCGACAGGAACGGGTTCTCCCCCTTGTGGAAGATCCTGTTCTTGAGGTCCCGCGCGAGCTCCTCAGGGTAAGCAGTGTGTATTGCAGTGACCTCCTGGAGCATCCCCTCGATGTAGACTGGGACCTGAGGTATAATGCCTGCCTTCAGGGCCTCGTCTAGGACCAGCATAATCTCCTGCGCCCTACCGACAGCGAGTATGGGTATGAGCACCTTCCCCCCGTTGCTAATCGTTTTCCTCACTACTTCGAGGAACTGCCTCTCAGTATCCTCCCTGGATGGCACGACATCATTGGGGGCGCCATATGTGCTCTCCATTATAAGTGTCTCTGCTCTCGGGAACTGGCAGGTAGCCTGCTCGAGGAGCCTGGTCTTTGCATACTTGAAGTCGCCGGTGTAGACTATGTTGTGGAGGCCCTCGCCAATGTGCAGGTGGACCATTGCAGAGCCGAGTATGTGGCCTGCGTTGTGGAGCGTCAGGCGCACATCAGGGGCGATGTCGGTCACCTCGCCGTACTCGAGGGGGATGGTGTGGAACAGCTCCTTCTTCACGTCCTTAAGCCCGTAGGGGACCGGCCGCCCCTCCTTGACAGCAACATCGAGGTAGTCGAGCTGCAGGAGCGTCATCAGGCTCTTAGTCGGCTTGGTGCAGTAGACAGGACCCGCATATCCGTACTTGAATAGGAGCGGGACCAGCGCGCAGTGATCGAGGTGGGCATGGGTGACGACAATGGCGTCAAGGTCCTCCACCCTGAAGTCCCCGAAGTCGAGGCGCGGGAACTCGTCGAAAGCGGACTGCGCCCCCGGCCTAACGCCGCAGTCTATCAGGATCCTGCTCTCGAGGGTCTGGACGAAGATCGCCTGCCGCCCGACCTCTCGGAAGCCCCCCAAGGCGGAGATCGTGACCATGTTGTTGGCGTAAACGAGGGGGCGGTGTATCTTCCTCCCCACGTTCCTGAGGAACTCCAACCGGTAATCGGTCTCCCTGCTCTGGAAATACAGCGTCTGCTCGATTATCCTGGACTTTATCGGCGGCGACCTGATTATTGTCGGGCGCCACCCGGTCGAGGAGGCGATGTCCCTCAGAGTTGATCCTCCCTTCCCGATGACGAGCCCGGGCTTCTTTGCCATTATCGTGACCTCGCCAGTGCCCTCGTCGAAGTTCATGTCCGAGATCTCTGCCTCGGGAGGTATCAGTCCCTCGATGATCTTCTTGGCCTCATCAGGCCTCTTGCGCGAGGATGGATCCGCCCTTATTATAACGCGCTTCTTGATCTCCCGGACTATCCGCTTCACCGGCTCGCTGTTCTCCAGCAGGAGGTTGTGGTTGGTTACATACACAACTATAGAGGGGCCCTCGAAGTCGACCTTCGTGAGCCCGGCCTCCTTGGGGATCTCCCTCTCGATCACGCCTTTTATCCATCCGAAAGTGTCTACAGTACTCGAATTTACCATCCGCTGCACCTTCTCCTGATGCGGGAGGAGCATTATGCGAGAAGTTTTGCTATCTCAGTATCACTGAGCTCCGTTACACCGCGTTCAGTTATTGTGACTATGTCTATGCCCTCGCCGCTCCCCGGATCACGTTCGATCGAGGATCGTACTGCTTTAGCGACTACCGGTAGGGCATCAGAGACGCTAGGGTTTTTCTTCAGGTTGGCCTCTAGAACCCCAATTGCATATGGGGATCCCGAGCCTGTGGTTATGAACCGCTCCTCAGTCAGCGATCCGAACCAGTCCAAGACGTACATAGACGGGCCCCTCTCGTCGTAGCCCGCGATGATGAACTGGACGATGTACGGATAATACCTCGAGCTGAAGAGTATATTCGATGCGAAAGTCGCAATGGACCGGGTTGTGACCGGGCCTCGGTTCGTGAGCTTCATTAGCGAGATCTGGGACTTCAAGAAGTCCATTATCATCTGGGCGTCTGCCACAAGCCCCGCTATGGTGGCAACCCGCATCTCGTCGAGCATGAAGAGCTTCCTACCCCTCTTGTGCGCAACGTAGGTGCCCGAGGTGACCCTCCTGTCGGTTGCCAAGACTACGCCGTCAGTGCACACTACGCCGACTGTGGTGGTCCCGTGCTTAAGCTTCTCGTACAGGGCCTTTCTTCCGTTTAACTCTTGGGGTAACAAATTTTTTGCCTCCGCTGACGTGGGAGAATGAGCGAAGTTAAATAAAACCAACAAATCCAAGTATTTAAGGGTTCCCTGACCTCCTAGAAATGGGCGTATGGTCGATGAGGTCATTGGTTAAGATAAAATAGGTGAGGCGCTCCTTTGATTAATGTGTTTGGATCATCGGACTCAAAAGAGGTGCAAGCGATGCACATTCATGCGATCAACCTCCCGAGGTTTGTTATCGTTGGGGACAACGTGTTGCCCAAGATAGACGAGCTTCTGAGCAGGTTGCTCGTCAGGGAGGACGTGCTGCTGGTCAGAGGGGAAGGGTTCACCAAGAGCCCTGCCTCTTTGGTGAAGGACTACGTTGCGGAGATGGGCCTCCCGGTCCACGAGGTCTGCGTCTCAGCCCCAACTGCGGATGTCGTCAGCGCGGTTGAGTGCGCAATCAAGGAGACGAGATCTTGCATGGTGATCAGCGTCGGGGGCGGAAAGATAATAGATGTGGCGAAGATCGCATCCCACCGGCAGGGGATACCGTTCATCAGCATACCAACCTCCGCGGCCCACGACGGGATCGCGTCTCCTATTGCCTCGATCAAGGACGGGAAGACCTCGATGTCTGTAATGGCGCAGCCGCCGGTTGCGCTACTGGCTGACATCCAGATAATTTCAAATTCTCCGAGGCGCTTCATAATAAGCGGCTGCGGCGATATCATCGCCAAGTTCACCGCGGTGAGGGACTGGAGGCTTGCACACAGGCTGAGGGGGGAATACTATGGGGAGTATGCGGCCTCCCTCGCGCTGATGTCAGCCCAGCTCCTCAAGAGGAATGTCGACCTCATAGCGAGGGGTCTCGAGGTGGGCGTCAGGACAATAATAGAGGCCCTCATAAGCTGCGGCTATGCGATGTGCATAGCAGGCAGCAGCAGACCTTGCAGCGGCTCAGAGCACCTGTTCAGCCATGCGCTAGAGAAGGTCAGCAAGAATGGATCGCTTCACGGGGAGAAGTGTGGAGTCGGGACAATTATGATGATGTACATGCATGGGGGGGACTGGCAATCGATCAAGGCAGTCCTCAGCAAGATAGGGGCACCGACGACAGCGAGGCAGCTCGGCGTCTCCGATGAGGAGGTGCTCGAGGCCCTGACGATTGCACACACGATGAGGCCCGACAGGTACACAATCCTTGGGGAGAGCGGCGTATCAAGGAAGGCGGCTGAAGACCTCGCCAGGATTACGGGTGTGATAGACTGATGCCCGAACCTGGAATCAAGAGGCAAGAGATAGTGACCTTCGTGGGGGATGTCCAAGCAAAAATCGGATTCAGGTTTGTTGCATCGAAGCCCCCGGAAGTCTGCAAGGGATGCAAGCTCTTCCTGGCATGCATGTCGAAGCTGAAGCCAGGCAAGGTCTACGAGGTAGTCGAGGTGAAGGACAAGGAGCACTACTGCCCCCTTTACGAGGGGAGCGTGAAGGTTGTCAAGGTAGCAGAGGCACCGGTTGAGGCCCTTGTTAAGTCAAATCTTGCCGTGGAGGGCGCGACTGTTGAGCCATTGATCGAAGATTGCGGAAAGAAATGCCCGCTCAAGGTATACTGCACCCCAGAGTGGGCGGAACCGGGTAAGAAGATCAAACTCAGGATCTGCCAGGTCATCGAAGACGTCTCGGAAAAGGCGGCATGCGGCAAAAAACTGAAAAAGGTTGCGGGAATGGCAACGGATGGGACCTGAGGGGGACCGCCTACTCTTTCTTCGTTTCGCCCTCGCTTTCCTTTGAGCCCTCAGCCGCTCCAGCTTGGGCTGCTTCCGCCTCTTTTGCAGGCTCAGCAGCCGCTTCAGCCTTTGGCGCCTTCAGGACATACGTCTCTATGAACTGGACGCTGGTCGCCTCAGGGAAGTACTTTGAGATCTCCCTTGCCAGCCCCTTCTTTGCGAATTGTATGTCCTCTAGCACGAACGATTCTTCGGGCATCTCGATTGTTATGGCACTTCCTATGCTGGTTATTATGAACTTCTCCTTCGGCACATTGCGGACCCGCCTGTGTATAAGCTCGCGGATCTTCTCTGCCTGGTCCTCGATTACTTTCCTTACATAGAGCTTCGCCAGAAGCGTCCTGCCCGCCATCGGGTGGTTGAAATCGATCGTGACGCGCCCGCTACCCACGCTCCTGATGGTTGCAAGAGAGCCGCCAACCTCGATCCGGGCCCCAGCCTTAGGTGTCACGCCCTGGCGGGTCAAGTCGCGGGCTGGGACAATCCTCACCTTAGCAGGGTCCCTCTCACCGAATGCCTTCTCTGGAGGGATCTCGAACTCCTTCTCCGCTCCCTCCTCCGTCCCGACGAGGGCCTCGTCTATGCCCTTTATCGTCCAGCCCTGTCCCACTGCAACAAGCCTGGGCTCGTAGATCTGGTCGGGGGAGTAAGCGTTGTTAGCCTTTGCCTGATCCTCCATTGTGACGTCGAAAATCTCGCCAGTATCCTTTATCCTGAGAATGTAGTCTATGAGTACGAAATCTCCACTCTTAATGGCCATCAATGACACACCACAAACGGCTAAACATGATCCTCTTTAAAATCTTTTGCCTACAGCAGTGGAAAGGGATTTACCTGATGGCGCATATCTGGTCAAGGGGGTTTCCTGATTGAGCAACGAGATCGAAGCCAAGGCGCAAGTGGAGGATGCCAGCATCGCAGAAAGCATTGTCAGGCGAAGCGGTGGCGATCTAATCGGCGAGAAGAAACAGGTAGACATCTATCTTTCGCATCCTTGTAGGGACATGAGGGCGGCGGATGAGGCTCTGAGGCTGAGGCTTGAGGGAGAAGCTTGCGTGGTCACTTTCAAAGGGGCAAGGATGAAGGGCAACCTCAAGTCCAGGGAGGAGTTGGAATTCTCGGTCTGGGACTGGGAAAAGGCGCTGGAAGTCTTCAAAAGGCTCGGGTTCAAGGTGAGCGCCAAGGTCTGCAAGGTCAGGAGGGAGTACAGGCTGCTTGGCGCGAATGTCGCGATCGACAAGGTCGAGGGTCTTGGGGATTTCGTCGAGATCGAGGCCCCCCGGATCGGAACCGAGATGGAGAGATCGGCTCTGGTCGAGAAGGTGGCCAACCTGATCGGGGTGGAGAAGGATCGCCTCACGACCAAGTCCTATGCTGAGCTGCTCGAATCCCGAAGTTCGCAGAGAAGCGACTCCATATAGAGCCTGAGGATCGCCTCCCTTTGTTTTGCCATCTTCTTTCCAGTCGCAGTGTGCATCCCCTCTGAGAGGCGAAGGAGCTTTTCAGAGATGTGTTCGGCTACCCGGGCAGCGGGGTATCCCCTCTCAAGGTTGTACTGGACTGTCCTGTAGATCCCGATCGCCCCCATGGCGTCCAGCCGATCGGCATCAGAAAGCACCTTTGCCTCAAGGGACTGAGGGGTGCGCCCGCATGTGTAGCTGTGGGATGCTATGGCATCCCCCACGGCTTTCAAGAATCCCTCAGAGAATCCCTCCGACCTTAGGACCTGCTCGGCGAACTCGGCGCCCCTTCTGGCATGGTCGTCCTCGCCCCTCTTCAAGTCGTGGAATAGGGCCGCCAGATCTAGGATCTCGAGCACTGCCCCTTCCTCAACGCCAATCCTCCTGCAGAGCACACGCACCCTCTGGACGTGCTCCCATCCGTGGCACCCAATCTCGCTGAAGTGCCCCCTGCAGAAGACCTCCAGGGAGGGGGCAATCATTTTGTAGAGCGAGATGTCGCGCTCAAGCCCTCCCGATCGAGACGGTGACGCCATCCGCGCCCACCTCCACCAGTGCATAGTTACCTTTCATCGCAGGGCCAGGGTTAAAGACCACCGTTCCCCCGATCCGCTCGACGCCGGCCGCTTCGTGGATGTGGCCGCACTGGACTGCAGCAGGCGAGATGGTCTCTATTAGCTCCCTCAGCCTCCTGCTCCCCACGTGCCGGCCGAAGGTGGTCCTGTCCAGAGAGGTGCCGTAAGGCGGGTTGTGCACCAGGAGGTAAATGCCTGCCGATTCGGCACCGCAAGATCTGAGGTTCGCCCTGATCCGGCTTACGATTTCTTCCTCATCCCTCTCAAACGTGGTCCCGAACGGGGTGGGCGTGGATCCGCCAGCGCCTGTTAGGAGGAGCCCGCCGCAGGCCTCACACCTGGTCTCGAGCTGGGTGGCTACCTCGGTGGAAAGATCTGATGCCTCTCGGGGGTCGCAGTTGCCAAGCACGAAGAAGACAGGCAGGCTAAGGCTTCCGAGGGCATCCAATATGCGCCTCACCTCGGCCCTGTCGCCGTAGTGGGATATGTCGCCCGAGACGGTTATCGCGTCGATCTTCTGCCCGCCTAGGACCTTCTCCGCTATGAGCTGCAGGCTAGAAAGCTTTCCGTGGATGTCTGAGAGGGCCAAGAATTTGACCAAATAGCTCACCACTCCTCTTGATTCAACGTCTTCACTCTGATAAAAATGATCTCTGGTGCGGATTTGGCAACTCAGATAGGCTTATCTAAAGGGGCAAGGGATCAATCAACAGGTGCTTGTAAGTGTGCCTGGCGGTCCCCGGCAGGGTAACAAAGATTGAGGGCGAAAAGGCCGAGGTTGACATCGGTGGGATCAGGAGGGAGGCTTCGCTGGAGCTTGTATCCGACCAGGGCGTCAAGATAGGGGACTATGTCCTGATCCACACGGGATATGCAATAACAAAGCTTGACGAGGCCGAGGCGAGAGAGATCCTGAAGGCTTGGAGGGATGTCGCCCGCGCCGAGCTTGAAGGATGAATCGGGTGGCATCCCCTTGTTCTCCAAGTACAGGGACAGGGACATTGTCATTAAAGTCGCGGAGGGGATAGCAGAGGCTGTTGGGGGCGATTCTCTTAGGATAATGCATGTCTGCGGGACCCATGAGTGGGCAATAACCCACAACGGCTTGAGGGATCTCCTACCCGAGGGCGTCCAGGTTGTGGCCGGTCCGGGTTGCCCTGTTTGCGTGACTCCCGGAGGGGAGATAGACGCGCTCTGTCGACTCGCACTGGAACAGGGTGTCGTAGTGACTACCTTCGGCGACGTGCTCAGGGTTCCGGGCTATAAGTGGTCGCTGGCAGAAGCGAAATCTTCGGGCGCGGACATCAGGGTGGTCTACGGAATTTCGGACGCCATCAGGATGGCACGGCAAGAGACGGCACGGGACTTTGTGCATTTTGCGATTGGCTTCGAGACGACTGCGCCCACGACCGCCATCGAAGTGATCAAGGGGCCACCAAGGAATTTCAGCGCCTTTGTGTCCCACAAGCTGATACCACCCGCAATGGAGTATTTGCTCGAGTCGGGAGCGGGTATAGACGGTTTCATATGCCCGGGGCATGTTTCAACAATAATCGGGGCTGATGCCTACAGGGATCTCGCCGCGAGATACGCCAAGCCGATGGCAGTTGCAGGCTTCGAGCCCCTCGACATAATGCTGGCCATTCTCAACATCGCACTCCAAAGGAAGAAGGGCACTGCTGTAGTCTACAACGAGTATGCAAGGGCAGTGAGGGGATCAGGTAACAAAGTCGCGCTCCGAGCAATGGAAAAAGCATTCAAGGTCACAGATGCATATTGGAGGGGTATCGGGATCATCCCCGGCTCAGGGCTAGGGCTACGCGAGGAGTACATCAAGCATGACGCTGCACTGAAGTACGGGATCGCAGCGTCTGGAGGGGAAAGGATGCCCGAGGGGTGCAGCTGCGGGGAAGTACTTCTCGGGACCTTGAGACCCGAGGGGTGCCCACTCTTCGGCAGGGATTGCACCCCAGAGCAGCCTGTGGGACCATGCATGGTCAGCATGGAGGGGACGTGCGCGATAGCGTTCAAGTACTCGGATCTGAAGCTCAGATCTCGGAGACCATAGGGAGGGCTGCCTCAACCCCGGTTCCTATTTGCCCCCTGAACCCGAGCTCCCCAAGGGCTGCGCCGACGGATGAGATCGTGGTCAGCACCTCCCTCGGGGTGACTATCCCCATGTTGCCTATCCTGAAGATTGCATCCTTGAGGGATCCGAAACCCCCTGCGACAACCACCCCATACTTGGTCCTCAGCCTTTCCCTGAGCTCTTTTGCGGCGATCCCCGGGGGCATGTTTATGGCTATTACCACAGCAGATCGGCTCCTCTCCTCGGCGAAGAAGTCGAGACCCATCTTGCTGAATGCGGCGTAATATGCCGCGGACGCCTTCTTGTGCCTGCCTATCCACTTCTCCAGACCGGTCTCGAGTATGATCTGCAGCGCCTCGTCTAGGGCAAAGAAGAGGCTTACGGCAGGTGTGAATGGGGTTTCCATCTTCTCGTCCCTGAACTTCCTGCACTTTATGAGGCTGAAGTACTCGCTCCTCGGCTTTGCCCTTTCTGCGAGCCTCCATGCTTCCTTGCTGACGGAGATCAGCGCAAGACCTGGCGGGGTCGCGAGGCATTTCTGAGAGGCAGTTATGCAGACATCAATCCCCCACTTGTCCACAGGGAGGTCGTCGCCTCCCAGGACGGAGATCGCGTCAACAATGAAGAGAGCCCCGGAGGACTTGGCTACCTCGCCTATCTTCTGCAGCTCCCTCACGGTCGTGCCAGTTGAGGTCTCGTTGTATACCACCGCCACTGCCTTGGCATCCCTTTCCCTTGAAAGGGCTTCACGCACTTGGTCTGCGGTAGGGGCGGATCCCATCTTGACCTCGATCGGGACGACATTCGCACCGTACGTGCGGAATGCATCAGCAAGCCTCTCTCCGAACGTCCCTCCGACCGGGACCACTATCTTCTCGCCAGGCAGTAGGAAGTTGCTGGCCGCGCACTCCACGCCCCCAGTCCCGGACGAGGTCAGGACGAAAAGGTCGTTCTCCGTCTGGAAAACTTTTTTCGCATTCTCAAGGATCCTCGAGTGGAGCTGGTGGAACTCCGCCCCCCTGTGGTTTATCATCGGCCTGCACATAGCCGAATAAACGCGCGCCGGGACATTGGTCGGACCCGGCAGCATGATAAGTTGGGGTAAGCTCATAAGCCAAACCTCAACGTAATATCATAGGATCTTTTAATATAGGTTTCGAAAGGGGCAGCGCGAAAGATGACCATCGTGACGCTCACTACGGACTTCGGGGGGCACTACGCCGGGATCATGAAGGGGGTAATTAAGCGGATTGCCCCGCAGGCTGATGTCGTGGACCTCACGCATGAAGTCGAGGCATGGGACGTCAAGTCTGCAGCCTTTGTGCTGCTTTCCTCCTACAAGTACTTTCCAGAGGGCACGATCCACGTCGTAGTTGTGGATCCAGGGGTCGGGACCGGCAGGAAGGCCCTTGCGCTGAAGACAAGGAGATACTTCTTCGTCGGCCCGGACAACGGCGTGCTTTCACCCGCGTCAGAGGAGGATGGTGTGGAGGAGGTGTTCGAGATCAGCAACCCCAGGTTCATGCTCAAGGAGGTGTCCAGCACATTCCAAGGGAGGGACGTTTTCGCGCCGGCTGCGGCTATGATCGCCTCAGGAAGCCCGATAAGCGATTCAGGGAGGGCGGTCGAGCGCTGGGAGAGGCTGGAATTCTGGAAGAGAATTGGTGAAAGGAGAGCCGACTGCGAGGTTATATATGCGGACAGGTTCGGGAACCTTACCATCAGCCTTCGCGGGGTCGATGTGGAGGTCGAAGGCAATGTGGAGCTGGTTGTTGAGGGCAAAACATTTTCTGCCACAAAAGTCAGGACATTCTCAGACCTGAAAGGTGGCCTGGGGGTGCTGATTGGGAGCGCCGGTTTCTATGAGATCGCTGTTGAGGGGGGGAGCGCGCAATCACTAACAGGCGCGAAGGTCGGGAGCCTGGTCAGCCTCAAGTGGTGACCGGCTGCATCCCACGCGGTATATGCCCGCCATTTTAATGCAAAGATCCCCTTGGCGAACCAGGCGTGAGAACTCTTTTATTTGCCCTGCGGGTGAATGATCCTGTGGTGCTTAGATGAGGGGTCTCCTTATAGGAAGGTACCAGCCATTCCACAAAGGCCACCTGGAAGTGATGAAGAACATCTTGGGGGAGGTAGAAGAGCTCATAATCGGCATAGGGAGCGCCCAGATAAGCCATACGCTGGAGAACCCCTTCACTGCAGGGGAGAGGATGACGATGATCTCATCGGTCTTGAAGTCCAATGGGCTCTCGGAGAGGTGCCCCTACATTATCCCGATAAACGATGTTTGGAACAACGCCCTATGGGTCAGGCACGTGAGGTCGCTCACGCCAAAATTCGATGTGGTGTACACCGGAAACTCCCTGG
The DNA here is from genome assembly GCA_038801655.1 of Candidatus Methanosuratincola thermotaenarum. Taxonomy (GTDB): domain Archaea; phylum Thermoproteota; class Methanomethylicia; order Methanomethylicales; family Methanomethylicaceae; genus Methanosuratincola; species Methanosuratincola thermotaenarum. The sequence goes on from JAULTB010000028.1 coordinate 11,466, forward strand.
CAAAACGGCTATTCACCGAGGAAGGGGTGGATGTTAGGACCCCGGCCATGTTTGACAGGTTCAAGTACTCAGGTACCGAGATCAGGAGGAGGATCCTCAAGGGGGCAGAGTGGGAGAGCCTCGTCCCGCCTGAGGTGGCCCGAATAGTCAAGGAGATAGGCGGGGTCGAGAGGATAAAGGACATCTCAAAGAGCGACAAGATCACCTTCCTCGAGCCAGGCGATGTCTCTCCCTGACTTTGCCGTCCTTGATTACAACACCCTCAGCCTCGAGGAGGCGCCTCTTCTCCAATTCGCCGTATCCGAACCCTCCCAAAGACATGTCGGAACGTATGACCCGGTGGCACGGAACAACGAGCGGGAAAGGGTTCTTGGACATCACGTTCCCGACGAACCTGGCGAGCCTCGTGTTCCCGAGCTGAAGGGCGATGTCCCGGTATGAGGCGACCATGCCTTTAGGGATTCCCATCACGCGTTTTAGTACCGATATCTCGAGGGGAGACATCCCGTCGGTCGCTATCTCGACAGATTCGCCGCGAATGATGGAATTGGCGATTGACTCTGCCCGCCTGTCAGGAGCGACAACCCTGTAATCGCCGATCCCCCGGTGCTGCAGGGAGCGCAGAACGCGCTTCATCGACTGATCGAGATCCTCGGACGGCATCGAGTTGGCTAGGAGCCGCCCCTTTTCGTCCAGCGCCAGTGCCATCCACTTTCCCCCAACCCTGCAAGGCAAGACGGATATGCCCATGCGATCCACTGTGTCAAGAGTCAGATATATCGCCTCGCTGGTTGTAAGATGAGATCAGGTGGTCAAGATGATTGAGGTGGACGGATCCTACGGGGAAGGGGGAGGCCAGATCCTCAGGGGCGCTGTATTTCTCTCTTGCGTGACCAAGACCCCTGTCAGAGTCTACAACATAAGGGCGAGGCGCCCGAAACCAGGGCTGCAGCCCCAGCACCTCGTGGGGCTGAAGGCGGCCGCCGAAGTATCCGGAGGCATTCTCGATGGCGCCAAGCTTGGCAGCTGCGAGATCAGGTTCTCCCCAGGCGCCGTGGTTGGCGGCACCTACACGTTCGAGATCGGGACCGCGGGGAGCACCATGCTGATAGCCCAAGAGCTGGTACCTATACTTGCTTTCGCTGAAAGGGAATCCGAGGTGAGAATAATCGGCGGCACGGACGTGCCCTGGAGCCCTCCAGTGGATTACTTCATGAATGTAGCCATACCCGCGTTTAAGATCATTGGCATCGAGGCATCCATGGGGCTGGTTCGGAGGGGGCACTTCCCGAGGGGGGCGGGCGAGGTGCGGCTTTCAGTGGCTCCTTCAAGGGGCCTGAATCCAGTCAAGGCAGTTGAGGGGGGGAGAGTCGAGGCTATAAGGGGCATCTCGCATTGCACGAACCTCCCGTCCCACGTCGCCTCAAGGCAGGCCTCCTCAGCGGAGCGTGCTCTAAGGGGGGCGGGCTACGAGAACATAAGGATAGTCAGCGAGGCCGGGACTAACCCCTCAGGGGGGCCGGGCAGCGGGATCGTTGTCTGGGCTGAGACGGGCACTGAATTCAGGATCGGGGCGGACGCGCTCGGATCGAAGGAGAGGAGGGCTGAAGAGGTGGGAGAGATAGCAGCGGGAAAGCTCCTGGAAGAGCTCCAGAGCGGGATGGCTATAGACTCGCACCTGGGCGACATGATTATCCCGCTGGTGGCGCTGGCGGGCGGCGTGTCAAATATCGGGGTCTCTAAGATCACGCCCCACTCAGAAACTATGATTTGGCTGTGCTCAAAGTTCCTTGGCGCCCGTTTCAAGATCGAGAGGCTCAAGGGAGGCGGGGCTACAATAGAGGTGGAGGGGAAAGCGCCCTCAAGAAAATGACCTGCACAGATAGGACTCAAGCCATCCAGCTGGCAGATCTGCTTTCCATCAGCGCATTCATTAACCGATCATATTCCTTCGCCCCTCCATTCGGGACCATCGAGAGGGCCAAGGGCGTCGAGCACCCTCTTCTTGAATGCCTCCAAGCCCTCGCCCTTCGCGGCAGCCATGAGATCGGATTCGCCGAATATTGCGGTTGCCCGATCCAGCTGCTCCTTGCCCGCGGCGTCAGCCTTGTTTAGGAATGTCAGGATCTTCAGCCCTGGGAATGCCCCAGAGATCCCACTCCTGAGCGATTGCTGGCTCTCCAGCGAGAAGCCATTCGCCTCCGAGGCGTCGACGATGAAAGCTATCAGGTCGGCGAGCCTGCCGAGGGCGGTTATCGAAAGGCGCTCGGTTTGGTTCATCTCATCTATGGGGCGGTCCAAGATCCCGGGGGTGTCGACAACCTGTATGAGGTGCCTCCCGATAAGGACGTGCCCTATCATCAGCTCTTTGGTCGTGAACGGGTAGGGCCTCACCTCGGGCTTTGCCCTCGAGATCGATCGGAGGATCGTGGACTTGCCCACGCCGGGGTAACCTGCGAGGACCACAGTGGGGACGGAGGGGTCTGCAGCAGGAAGATCTTTCATCTTCTCCCTCATGGCAGCTATCAGCTCGAGATCCTCCCTCGTGTCCCTGATTATGGAGGCTGCCCTCCCTAGGAATGCCCGCCTCGCCTTGCCAGCTTCCTGCGGGGTGCTGGCTGACCTTATCCTCCTGGAGGCATCTTTAGCGATCTCGTGGATCACCCTAGCTGCGCGGCTGATCCTCCCGAGCGAAGACCGCACGTTTGCTACGCCGCACTGGAGCTCGAGGATCTCCCTGTAGAACGGGTGGAGGCGCTCGATTGTTGGCACCGAACGGACCAGCGATTCCAAGTATCCTGTCGAGACGCGCTCACATGCCCTGACCCTGGAGGACTCCCTCCGCTTCGCCTTCATTATAGCAGGGAGACGCTGCGGGAGCTCGACCTCTACCTTGTCAGACTCGCGCAGCATCTTGCCCACTATCTCGTCGGCTGTGAGCACCGTCGGCATCGTCTCGAAAGGCTGCTTCATTCCTTAATCCTCCTATCCCATATTACTCTCCCGTCCCTGATTAATGCCACCACCCGGTGGTAGGGGATCACCACCTCCTCGCCCGCCTCGCTGCATATCAGCGCCCTCGGGGCGATGTCTTTGACGACCTCGCCCCTTATGACCCTCCGGTTCCCCGGGGCGCCGCGGTGGATTATCACTATGCCGTAACCGCCCAGCCCTCCCTCGCAGGACCACTTTATCCTGTTCAGCGTCTCCCTTATCGTAGTCATTTGTAACACAGGTAAAAGCTTATTTAATTCGCTTCTCAACGAGAGAGTGCAAGTGGAGGTTTTAAAAGTTGCCTGAGGCGCAGTTCGGATACCCGGTCACCGGTGCCACGACGGTTGGGATCGCCTGCAAGGACGGTGTAGTGCTGGCATCTGAGAAGAGGGTCACCTACGGATTCTCGATAATGACTAAGGCTGGGAAGAAGGTATTCGCGATAAACAACAGGCTCGGCGTGGCATTTGCAGGCCTCATCTCTGACTCCCAGGCTGTGCTGAGGAGGATCTCTGCTGAGACAAACCTTTACGAGCTTGAGACCCACAAGCCAATGAGCGTCAGGGCGATGGCAAAGATACTCGCCAACCTGCTCTATGCGCAGAGGGCCTACCCGGTGTACACCGAGACGATGGTCGGCGGGATGGACGAGGATGGCGCCAAGCTCTTCGTGCTCGATCCTCTGGGATCGATGATTGAAGACAAGTACGCTGCACTCGGGACCGGCGGAGCGATCGCGATCGGGATACTCGAGTCTGCTTACTCCCCGGAGATGGGGGTTGAAGCCGGGAAGGAGCTGGCGATCAGGGCTGTGAGGTCGGCGATATCCAGGGATGTTGCCTCGGGCGACGGCGTGGACGTGCTAGCCATATCCAAGCAAGGCGCAACTGAGGAGACGCTACCCGCGAAATGAACGGAAATTGCAAACGAGCGGCGGGCGCCTTGGAAGGGCAGTACAAGGTCCTCAGGTCGCAGGGCTACCATATAGTGGGCAGGCACTCGGCTGTGAAGACCTGCCACTGGACTAGGGAGGCCATTACCGGTGGAGAGTTCTGCTACAAGGGCAAGTTCTACGGCATAGAGAGCCACAGGTGCCTCCAGATGACGCCTGCGGTGAGCAGGTGCTCGAACATGTGCCTGTACTGCTGGAGGGTCCTGCCTCATGAGCACGGATACCCTTCGGTTGACGATGGCACGGAGGACCCCCCTGAGGCGATCGTCGACGGGGCGATAGCGGCGCAGAGGCGGGCGCTGAGCGGCTACAAGGGTAACCCGAAGACTGACCCCGACCGATTAAAGGAGGCGATGGAACCCAAGCATGCCGCAATAAGCCTGAGCGGGGAGCCGACAGAGTACTCGATGCTCGACGGGCTCATTCGAGAATTCAAGAGGAAGGGCATGACCACTTTTCTTGTCACAAACGGCACAAACCCGAAGAGGCTTGGCGAGGTCCCCGAGCCTACGCAGCTTTATGTCTCGCTTAGTGCGCCCTCGGAGGAGGTTTACCGTTCGGTCTGCAGGCCGGCTTCTCGCGCAAGCTGGTTGAGGCTGATGGAGTCCCTCTCGCTGCTCAGGTCCTTTTCGTGCCCTACCGTCATCAGGATGACCGCAGTGAAGGGCTTGAACATGATCGACCCGGACGGTTACTCGAAGCTAATATCAGCCGCTTCGCCCACATACGTCGAGGTAAAGGCTTACATGCACGTCGGTTTTTCAGTTACAAGGCTCGGCTACGATAGCATGCCCAGCCACGCGGAGATCGTCCAGTTCGCGAGGGACCTTGCGGAAAGGACTGGATATGAGCTGGCTGGTGAGGTCCCCATCAGCAGGGTTGCGCTGCTAAGCAAGATAGGCAAACCTAAAAAGGTCTACACACCCATCTAAACAAGGTGGCTCCGTTGAAGTTCGAGGGCATAATGGAGGAGATCGCCCTTTCCCTGAAGGAAAAGGACGCGAAGAGGGAGGAGATAATCACTCAGTCGAGGGAGATAATAAGGAGGTCCGGGAGCGCAGTCCTTTCTATCCACAGGGGGGAGTTCGAGGCAGCCGAGGAGAGCCTCAAGGCAGCCAGGGAGGCACTGGAGGGGGCACTGCAGGCGTGCAGGGACTTCCACGAGTTCTACTACACCGGCCCCCTGCCGCAGGCATTCCAGGAGTACGCCGAGGCTACGATACTCCTAGCCCTTGTCAAGGACCGGGAAGTGCCGAAGCCAGCCGAATTGCACATCCCGCCCGAGCCGTACCTCACAGGTGTGGCTGATGTGGCAGGGGAACTTAGGAGGTATGCCCTTGACTCGATCAAGAAGGACAGCATTAATGAGGCGTGGAGAGCGCTCGAGTTGATGGAGGAGGCGTATACGTTACTGAAGGCGATGGACTACCCGAGGGCGGTGGTCCCGAACCTGAGGAGGAAGGTTG
>JAULTB010000029.1:0-16642 GCA_038801655.1 Candidatus Methanosuratincola thermotaenarum
GCACCCTCCGCTCCTTCCAGAGGCATTTGGAGCCTGGTGGGCTACTCATACTGAACTTCTTCTACCCTGATCTGGAAATGATGATGGGCCTGAACAAGGAATCGGAAGAGTTGCTGGTCAGCGAGGAAGGGAAATACATCCTGCGGCAGAGGTCTTACTTCATAAGCGAGCCGGATCAGATCATCGAGACAACCGCAGTCCTCTACAGGGACGGCGAGCTCTACTGGAAGGGGACGCAGCGACTGGCATTGGTGTTCAAGCGCGAGTTCGAACTACTTCTGAGGATCGCTGGTTTCTCGGATTGGGAGGTCTTTGGGGGGTTCGACGGGCGGCCTCTCACTTCGTACAAACAAGAAATGGTCTGGGTGGCTAAAAAATAAAGATAAAAAATTAAGCCTGCCCGACAATCAGAGGGAGATGTGCCTGTAGGCTTCGTCTCCTTCTTCGAAGGCATACTTCACAGTCGTGAACTGCGAGATCAGCTTCCTGACATCCTCTCGGACTGAGGCTGGATTTTCCCTGTCGACTGCCACTCTCTTTACCAGCTTTGCAATCTCCGCCATCTCGTCCTCCTTCATTCCGAGTCTAGTCACCTCTTGCGTGCCGAGCCTGACTCCGGAGCAGTCCTCCTCAGTTTTGTCTGTCGGGAGAGGCGTCTTCGTTGCGACAATGTTGGCCTCTTCCAGCCTCTTCGCAGTGGCATCCCCGTTGTTGTTGTTCCCCCTGAATATGACTTGGTGGGATCGGGTAAACCCGTTCTTCTCTCCCAGTACTGGGACGCCCATGTTGTAGAGCTCCTCAGCCAGCCTCCTGGCGTTCCTGATCACTTGGGCTGCATACTCCCTGCCGAACGCGAGGAACTCTGCCAGAGCGATCGAAAGACCGGCGACGCGGTGCACATGGTGGTTGTTGACCAGCTGCCATGCGGCGTTGTCGATCTCCTTGGCATACCTCGCCTTGCAGAGGATGATCCCTCCTTGCGGCCCGAAGAAGGTCTTGTGGGTACTGCCTGTGACTACCTCTGCCCCTTCCCTAAGCGGATCTTGGAATGCCTTCCCGGCTATTAGCCCTAGAACATGCGCGGAATCATATGCCACGATCGAACCCGTCTCGTCGGCGATCCTCCTGATCTCCTTGACTGGGTGCGGGAAGAGGATTTCGCTCGCGCCGAGCAAGACGATTTTTGGCTTGACCCTCGCGATGACCTTCTCCGCTTCCCCTACGTCGATATTCATCTCCTCCACCGAGAACGGGAGAGGCACCAGGCTCACCCCGTGTATCTTGGAGGTCTCCCTGAAGCTCGCGTGCCCCCCGTCTATCACGCTTAGTGCGGTGACGACCTCGCCAGGCTCCGTCAGCGAGTTGAACAACACAAGGTTTGCCATTGTGCCAGAAATCGGCACATAGTTCACATGTTCCGCATCAAAGACACGCCTTGCTAGATCGGTGGTGATCCCTTCGAGCTCGTCGATGTACTTCGTCCCGCAGTAAAATCTGTTGTGCAGGAACCCTATCGCATACCTATTTCCAAGATCCGAGATGAGCATCTCCTTGACCGCCTTGCTTACCACGTTCTCGCTGGCGATCAGGTTAAGGCATGAACCCCTCCATTGCGTATGCTCAATGACTATCCTCCTGATGGCTTCAACCTCTCTGCTCAATTGCCTCACCAGACTCTTGAGAATTGGGCACAGGTATTTAAAAAATGTTTGTACATTTGTGATCGTTTTTCAATCGGGCGCTTTAAACTCCTCAAAGCTTGAATACGTCGCCGATTGAAGGGGCATACGCATCGTGCCCTGTCTCCTCCCTGATCCTCTCGGCGAAATCGATGCAGGACTCTGCCTCGCCATGTACGCAGAGTATCTTGGGGTTGCCTTTGAGCGACTTCACCAGCTCCATCAGCCCTGTCTTGCCGCAGTGGGATGAGAAATCGATCCATTCTACCCTGCACTTCACCTTCTTGAGATCGCCTGGCGGGCCGTACTTGCCCTCGTCCATTAGGATCCTGCCCGGCGTCCCCGGAATCTGGTATGAGACTAGAATCACTGCGTCCTTCGGCCTGTTCCTGATCCTCTCCATATAGAATGTCGAGGCCCCGCCTGTCAGCATCCCTGATGAGCTTATCACCACTCCCTTCTTGTCGACCAGCTTTTTCCTGTCCCTCTCCCCCTGCACCCACTTGACCCTCGCCATCGCGTCACGCAGGAGCTCGGGATCCCTCAGCTCCCCTGCACACCCAGCTATCATCCTAGTGGCGGTCCTGCTCATTCCGTCAACAGCGATGTCGTACTTGAAACCGTGCTTCTGCAGTATGCAGAGGATCTCTTGGGATCTGCCGACGGAGAATGCTGGAATCAGGGCCAAGCCTCCCCCTTCAACAACTTCCGTCGCAGTCTCAACCAGCTTTCTCTCGCATTCTTCCCTAGGCAGGTGATCCACGAGAGCGTATGTGCTCTCGATGATTGCCATGTCGAGCTCAGGCAAATCCGGATTTGCGCGCTTCAGCAATGCGGTGTCGATCGTATTTATGTCCCCTGAGTACCATATGCTCTTACCTTCGAGCTTCACAAGCGCATTCACGCTGCCTGGTATGTGCCCTGAGTTCTGGAACAGGACATCTGCATCCCCGATCTTGTATGCCCCGCTCCTGATGCTCTTGCAGCTCTCGAGCATCGTCTTAAGCTCTAGGGCCTCGAACGGGATGTAGTAAGCAGAAAGATGCAGCAAATCCCTGATGAGTATGTCTGTGAGCTGCTTAGTGATCTCCGTCATGTAGACTGGGGGCGTCTCGGATATGTAGAAGAGGGGGGCAGTGCCAGAGTGATCCAGGTGAGCGTGCGTTATTATTATCCCATCCAGATCCTTCGGTGATGTGGAGAGAGGGAAGGCGGGTCTTTCATCTTTCACAAGGACCCCGTAATCCATTATGATTTTTGTCCTCTCGCCCTTGACTTCGAACCCTGATCTCCCGACTTCCTTTCCAGCTCCAAAAACAGTTACACTCACCAAATTTAATTTAACCTCCGTGATATCTGTCAAAAGAAAGTTTTTCCCCCTTAAAAATTCTTCTGAGCCTGGTCGAAAACCAGTCAATATAAGCCCCGCGAGGCACTCTTTATTAATGAGAATTGGTAATCGATATCGAGGTTGTGTATATGGCAATCACGTTCCATGTTGATAACTCGTCCCTGAAGGGCTGTTCGCTCATCACCGGTTTCCACGGGCTCGGTGCAACTGGCTTTATATCGGTCAAGCATGCTGTAACTTCCCTCAGCGCTGACCTGATAGGGTACATAGAGACGGACAGGATCCCGCCTTTCGTGTCCATGGAGGAGAAGCGCCTCTCCCTCCCGTTCGAGATCTACAAGAAGGATAAGTTCGTCTTCGTCCTCACCAATGTCCCTCCGCACCCAAAGGAAAGGCAAAGCTTTTCCAAAGCGCTTGCGGAGTGGGCCATGGATGAGGGATTCTCAAGCTCGTACCTTATTGGGGGATTGGACAGCCGTCTTCGACCAACCGAGAATGACAAGATCCGATGCACCGTGACCAAGAAATTCAAGGACGTTGAGGGCCTTGGCATACCCCTGCTCGAGAAGGGGCTGTTTGTCGTTGGCCCATTGGCCGTAATGCTGACATACTTCGAGATAAACGAGTTCCCTGCCATAGCTCTACTTCCTTACGCTAATCCAACGAGGCCGGATCCAATGGCCGCCTCTGTTGCAGTCGAGAACCTGAACAAGTTGACAAACCTTACAATGGACGTATCCCAGCTTATCACCGACGCGCAGCGGATTGAAATGGAGATACAAGAGTTCAACAAGCAGAGGCAAGACAGGGGCAAGATTGACCAGCATACGCTGTATCTCTGATCTGAGGTGCAATCCCAAAGCTTGACCTACGCCCTCTCTCCAAGTCTGATGATCGACTTCGCCCCCCTCCTCAGCGCAGCCAGAAGCGAGTCCAAATCCTTCTCGGATTCGATGATGTTGACCACCGCCCCGACCTGCCCTTTATCATGCGCGTCGCTCCCGCCTACCACTGGCGCGCCTATAGCCTTTGCGAACTCCTTGGCCTGCTGATTCTCGTCCGTGCTGCACTTTCCATTAACGCCCTCTATCAGATCCACTCCGAGCATTGCGCTCTTTTCTCCGAGAGAAGCCCTCCTCCAGTCAAAAGGATGGGGTGCAACTATTATGCCGCCGGACGCCCTTGCCCTGTCCACGACTTCGAAGGCGTCCCTTGATACGATGACCTCTTTTACACCGAGGACTATTATGTCCCCGAGATCGGTAGTTATCTCGATCCCTGGCACCACTATGATATCCCCGAAGCCTTTTGTATCCATCACCCGCCTGTACCCGTCCATGGTGTCATGGTCTGTAATGGCGACTGCATTTATGCCCTTTGTCTTTAACCTATCCAGCAGCTGACCCGGAGTCAATGTGCTGTCTGGAGAGCTATTGGTATGCACATGCGCATCAAGGAGAATCCTCATCAAGCTGCCCTCTAATATCATCGATAGACCTTAGGGTTTTCGCCCCTTCAATCACCGTGGTTGACCTTGGATCAATTATGAAAACTTTTCTGTAGGAGTTGGCTGCGATGAACTTCCTGAGTTCCTTCGCGACGTTCATCCCCGTCCCCTCCGAGCATTCATATTGGGAGAGGGGGAATGTCTCGGAAAGCTCCGAGGGGACCACGCCGAACGGCTCCCCATAAAAGCATATGTGGAACTCTTGCCCGGAGAGGGTTTCTGCCGCATCCTTGTACTCCTTCGATTTTATGTAGGGTCTCTCCGGCGGGTTCGGGATGAAGACCCCTATTTCCTTGCCTGGAGGCCTGCTGTAGTTCTCGATCACCCTCTTGAGGTGCCTCATCACCTCTGGTCTAGCCAGGGAGTGCTTGTCGTAGATGAATATGCCCTTGATCTCCTTCCCTATTACAGGGTCATTCTCTTCCAGGTATTTGGCGTATTTGCCCAGCCTCTTGTATGCCTCGTACAGCTTTGGGTGAGCCCTGCTCCTCGCCTCCACGAGTTCCCATAAGCCGCCCTCTTTCAGTGCCTGCCTTATCGCCCTCATCTCAGAGGCGGTTACGTAGAGGTTGTGCCTTGCGATGTTTTCTTCGCGCTCTTTCTTCGGCATCTCCAAGAGATCCTTCTGGCTGTACCTTGAGCATATGGGGCAGTTGCAGGGCAGCTCACTCAGCCGGTCAAGCCTGAATGTGCCACGGACCGTCAAGTAGCGGTCATCCTTGGCGAAGAGCGCATATGCAGCCGAGTCAAAGAGGTCGCAGCCGAGGGCTACTGCCAGCGCAAGCATCATCGGGTGACCTGCCCCGAAGAGGTGGAGCGGTCTGTCCGGAGGTAGGTTGAGCTTGGCTGCAACAATCATGTCTACTAATGTGGAATAGTCATACCCTTCCATTATCTGCACGGGGCTCCCCAGCGGGTGGGTCTGGAAGTCCAGCCTGCCCATTGTCCTTGCGCTCCTCCTAATCAGGTCAAGGTACCTTCCACCCTGGATCGGGCCTGCCCAGAGCATTGTCGGGTCCTCCCGCCATTCCAGGCTGAGCCTCGCCCTCCTGATGGTCTCTTCAACAGTCTTCTCAGCGTCTTCCCTGCTTGCAAATCCGCCGGTTGGCGTGTCCAGTATCACGCCTATGTCGCTCCCAATCCTCTCTTGGAACTTTACGATTTCATGGGGATCCGTCTCGACCCCGCCGTAGATGAGCAGCTGGTACGCGCCCGAGTCCGTCATTATCGCCCCATCATAACCGACAAGCTGGTGGACGTCGGGCGCATCGTGACCGAAGTGTTTCAATATGAGATAAGAGTTCGTGATTATCATCTTAAAGCCGAAATTGTCCTTGAGTTCACGGGCAGGGATGAGGTTCTTTACAGGGTTGATGACGGGCATAAGGCAAGGCGTTTCAACTTCGCCCCTCCTGGTCAGGAGCACCCCTGCCCTCCCTGCCAGATCCCTCTCCGCAATCTCAAAGGACATCAGAATTCCTTCCAGGGAAAAAATGGGTTTTAGGCGCTTTTCTGCTCGAGTACGTGCTGCTCATAGACTTTTTTGACTCTCTCAACCATTGGGCCTGTCCCCTCGACTCCTTCCGCAGTCACCCTTATCCTTTCCATCACTGTTATGAAACCTGCATCTTCGTAGTATTTCACCATGTTCGGGAAGAGCTTCTGTAGCCTGTCCGCTAAGCCTTTCATGTCAAAAGGCTTCTCCTTCAGGAGGATCTCCGAGATCGCCTCTCCCCTTATTATTGCGCGGGCAAACTTCTCCTTGTTGACTGTGGCATCTTCGAGGCAGATGCTTAGGCTAGAACCGTCAAAGCCCAAGAGTTTCCCCTCATAGGCGACTCCCCTTGTAGTGATAACCTTGACATTCTTGTCGACGAAACCATTTAGCTCGCTAATGAATTTGCGCCCACCTACTGTAACACTCATTTTCGCTCACCTACCCACCCTTAAATATTTTATAAATTATAAATATAGTGCAAAGCAACGCCTTGGTAAGCAATGTGATCAGGGTATTATCAAACTGGGCGCTAACCCTGCTGGGTGGGGGACTCTGCTTCCCATTCAGTTTCGCCCCTCCCTCTCTTTCACCTGCTGCCAGCCCTCCTTGTTTTGAAACGGCTGCTTCGTCCAGATGCACATATTGCCCTCAGGACGGGAAGATTGTTGCTGGTAAGTCTTAAAGCCCCTAGGATTGCTAGCCGTGCAGTTCAGCCCTGAAGAATACATTTTTGGTGGTGGAAATGAGCTGCGATGAATGCAAAGGCGTTTTGATCCCAGACGGCAGCGGAAACCTTGTTTGCGTAGAGTGTGGGCTTGTCCATAGTAACTGCGACCTTTACAATCCGCCGGTTGGAAAGAAGCAGCGGTTAGGGAGCCTCATAACCAAGGGACCTGCGTTCTTCACCGACTCATCAGAAAGGAAGCTCTCCCCAGAAACTCAAGCGAAGTATATTCGGCTCAAGAGGCTTCAGGAGTCCGCATACAACGGATCATGCCTCAATATGATCCAGCTCCGCCGAGATTTGGAGTTGATAGCGGTTGAGCTCTGCATGCCCAGGGAGGTCGTTGAGATTGCAATGAACTTCTTCGATCAGCTCCTCTCCAAACTCAGGAACCCTTACGGGAACTACGGCATGCTGATGGCTGTGTGCCTGGCCTCAGTCTCTAGGGAATTCGGCGATCGCGCACCAGTGCGCCTTCCCGAGCTTGTCAATGCCTTCAAGCGGAGGGGGTATAAGCTATCCGTTAGGGTGGTCGCAAAGAACCTTAATTTCCACTCTTTCTTCATCCCATTCAACAAGAAATTCCATCAGTCAGAGGATTATCTCGGCAGGGTCGTCGAAAAGTTGCGCGCATCCCCTTTCATCCAAGTCAGGATCCGCCTCATAGGCTTTGAACCGGACGACTACTTCCAGAGGCTCTTGTCGCTTTCTAAAGTTCTACTTGCAGACCTGCCCCCGCCTCGCAGATCAGGCAAGAACCCATACCTCCTTGCGGCTTCGGCAGTTTTCCTGGCGAATAAGATACTTGCAGAGTCAAGATCGGCCGAAAGCATACTGACCAAGTCACAGTTCTCCAAGGATGTGGGGATAGCCGAGTACACGCTGCGGAGCCATCTTTCAACGGTCTTCACTAACGGCGCCTCCCAGTCCAGAATGCTCGCTGCCCATATCTAGCTTGCGCCCTACTATCCCCCTTTTTCTACTGCGTTTCAGATTGCTATCCTGATCCTATGGTTTGCCCTGAAGAGCATCTCCCCGCCCCAGAACTCCACATGCAACTCCCCAGTCACCAGCCACTTATTGCCCTCCATTTTGCCAGCAAAGCGCATCTGCCAGCTATCCACGGCCTGCCCGGAGTATTCCTCGACCAAGACAGATTCGATGTGAACCGATAGGCTGCACACGCCACCGCTCTTGGGATTGCTGTTGATTTGCGAGCACCACCGATCCAGTATGTGGGTGATCCCTTGGTTAGCCTCCTCGAGCGATGTGAAATTTTCGTGCGCTTTTAGATAACTGCAGAGGTCGAAGAGCAGGTTGTATGACGTGAACTCGAATCCTTTCAGGAGATCTGTTGCCTCCGCCTCTCTCTTGAGCTCCTTACGCTGGGCATTTACGGTTACCGCGGCGACCAAGACGAGGAGCAGTATAATTAGCTCGCTGGCGGTTAGGATTACCCCTTTCTTGTTACGTAGAATAGTATGATCCCCCCATCCCTGCTGAAAAATAGCGGCACATAAGGCCCATTTTCGGGCTCATCCAGGCTCAACTTGATGTCTCCAAGATCCAGGCTGCCTTGCTTAGCGCACAAATCAAGAAGATGAGTCATGTTTCCGGAGGCAATCAGATGGTAAATTTCTTGCCTCAGCATCTCCTTCTCAGCGATCTCACAAAGATCAGCCTCAAAACCCGCTTGAGCTAGCGATGCCGCTGAGAGCACTAGAACGGCTGCCAGAAGCGCCCCCAGAGCATCGATCAGGGAGATCTGCCCCTTATCCACCGCAGAGGACCTCCGGGTAGGCGTTGCCCGAGGCATTGTCGATCACATATGCGCAAGGAGCCATCCCCAGCGTCATATTGAACTCTTCAAGATCTTCTATCTGGCTGTCAATGACCTCCAGCACCGTCGCATTTATTGCCACAATGGCAAATATCACTGGGACCATTAGGAGGAATTCCAGCATCTCGTCATCCATCTTCAACTAACCCCATTATTCCATTGAAATTGACTTCGAACCTGCCTGTGCTATCCAACCTCTCCACGGCTGCCAAGAAAATCCCCCCTTGCCCTCCTTCCAAGGACTGGAGAATCTCGAAGAAGGGCTCTAGGCTGCCCTCGCCGATCGCGGTGGCGATCAGGATCCAGAACAACAATAAAGTGCCAAAGACCACTATCCGAGAGGGCAATCTCCTCACGCTATTAGACCCATTATAAAAGCCCGCGGGGATTCCCCAATGGCGGCTTGCCATATAAGTCCTGGCATATTTCGGAGGTAGTTCTGATGGCAAACTGTCAGGAGACCGATCGGTTCCAATCGAGTAGGAGCGGCGACGCCATCTCTACGCTTGAAGAGCGGATCGCGATCTTGGAGTACGCGATATGTCTAGTGTCTAAGAAGGTAGAAGAGATTGAGAGAAGGTTCCCTTAAGATATACCGAAACCTCGATCCTTGGATGCCGCTCTCCGAGTTCGAGCAGGTCCATGGAGATCTTCCCGGACCGGGCACGCTCTGCCTTTTCCTGGGGAAGAGGAGCCTCCTCCTTACCAGCGATCAGCTCCAGATGATTAAGCAGGTGTGCCAGGATCTCATGCTCTGCATTGGGATCCTCTCCGCCAAGGCAAAGGGATGCGCTTTTGCAAAGGAGGTCTGCTCTTCGCGCGACAGCGAATGGCCTGTGCTGCTTTCGAAAGTCCAGTTGGGGATGCGCATCCACAAAAAGGGGATCAAGTGCAGGCTTTGCGGTGCATGCGACGAGCTGGCTGGTTTAAGCTCCCTTAAACACCCGAGGAGCGAGCTCCGCTTTGCCCTCCGCCCGCAGGTTGTGCCATCAGGCATCATCTTCTTTGGATCTCCAGAGTACTCGATCCCTCCATATTCCGTTTACATACTGAGGCGATCCGGACGCCTTGTATACATCCCTGTGCTAAGCTCCCTCTCGGTTGAAGAAAGGATCGAGTCTTTCAGGCTTATGAGGAAGGTCAGGGCACAGGAGGAGAGGCGGCTCAGGCCCCCTTTTTCGATAGAGCTGGGGAAGGTCATCGAGGAGAGGCGGGCAATCCTTAGGGAATTTTCGAGGATGAGTGTGCCTGCCGAGAACTTTGCCCTTTATTCGTCTATCGGGCTGGAAAACCTTCTCCCCCTCCTCATTGACGACAATGTCGGAGAATTCTATGCCGACTCCCCCATGACATTTGCGTACATAGACCACAGGGAGTTTGGCAGATGCGAATCAGCTGTTTGGGTCACTCCAGGAGTTATTGAGCGGCTTTTGGCCTTTTCTGCCGCAAGCTCGGGAAGGGCATCTGACTACATGAACCCTTCAATAAAGGCATCGATAAAGACCAGCGAGTTCCATGCAAGGATCTCGATCGACACCCCGCCTCTTTCATTCGAGGGGGCTTCGATTGATTTCCGTAAGTTCTTCAAAAACCCGACCGATTTCAAAATGCTGGTCAAGAACAAGACGATCCCGCCTCAAGCAGTCTCATACCTGCTCATGAAGCTGAGGGCTGGCAGCAGCTTCAGCATCTATGGCGAGAGCGGCTCTGGCAAGACGACGCTCGCAATAGCCCTCGACCTCGAGACCCCTCCGCACTGGAGGAAATACTCTGTGGAGTCCGAGATCGCAGAGAACATAACGCAGCTCCACCTCGGGAAGCACCAGGTCAGGCTGCTCGCTGCAACAGGGTCTGGAGAGGCCGCAGAGAGGCGCAGATCGGTCCTGGACAGCTTGCTCCACAAATCACCTGACTACGTCTTCTTTGGGGAGGTCCTCTCCGAGTCCGACAGCCGGGCCCTGTTCCAAATTCTGGCGTCAGGCATTCGCTGCATACACACAGTGCATGCCCCATCCGGGGAAGGGCTGCTGAGGAGGTTCGCCTACCAACACCACATACCATTGATCTCTCTGTCTGACTTGGGGGTGCTGGTGCAGATGAGGAGGTTCGACACCGAAGGGAACTTTGCCAGAAGGGTTGTAAGAATATCCGAGGTAGTGCACGACGAGCCGCCGGTCGATATACCCCCGCTCAGGGATCTATTCCTCTGGGATGCCGCCTCTGGACAGCTCGAACCCACGCCTGCTTACAGGGAGATCTCGATAGCCGCACAGGGGGCGTGTCATTTTGGTCATCCTTAGAAAGGATCGAACGCAAGCCCGTAGCTCACCGCTAACCGCCTTCTCCCGAAGATCAATCCTGCCGTCCCGATCATTGGCGCGACTCTCCAGCGCACTGGGCTACGATGCGATGGAGGTGCGTGGGCTCTCAGGCAGGGGCATCCTTGCTGCGGGGCTCAACCTCCTTGCGCTCTCAGCTGTGACCATCATGATCGCGATCCTCCTTTTTGGCCTTCCTCTGCATTCGGCTCTGGCAGTGCTGATTGCCGCGGCTCTCCTCGCCGTCCTTCCTTGGGTCGCTGACGCGGGATCAGGGATAAGGGATCTCTTCGAGGCTGCCCACTCTTTCGAGATATTTGCGACTGTGCTCCTCGCCACTGGTAATTTGGCTCTTGCCGCTAGCAAGGCCGCAGAAGTGCCAGGAAGGGCTTCTAGGCGCTTCAGTAAAGCTGTCATGTCGATGAGGGATGGCGTTAGGCCTGAGAGGGCGATACTCCAGTCCTTCAGCGGCAAAGGCATCTGTTCCGTTTGGGTAAAATCTGCGGTCAATGGCAGGGAAGGAGGAATCTCGCCTGTGATTTCGAATTGGTACAATGAATTGCATGGCAGGATCCTAAAGGCAGAGGACATGCTTTCCTTGCTGATCGCCATCTCGACTATACTGCCCATAGGGTTGTCAATGGTCATGGCTGTCTGGGGGCTTGCTTCCACGCCATTGTCTCCCCTGCTCATCCTTGCGCTCTCCGCTGCACTAACGGCGATATTCTGCTGGTTCAGGGGGCTCGAGGCGATCCTTTCATGAGGCGCGCGTTCCCGAGCCCTCTGGCAATCTTGGTCTCCATCCTTGTCACTGCCCCCATCGCCTCCACCCGCGGCATTTCGTGGGCGCTTGTTCTTCCGCCTATACTGCTCGTGCTTGACAGGCTGATGAGAATACGCGGGGTCTCCAGGTGCAGCGGATCTGACAGCACGTCCCCTTTCCTGCTCGCATTCTCAAGGCTCTTGGGCTCGACCTCCCCGGGGGAAGCCCTCGTCAGTGCATTCAGCACCTCTGTGCCGGATGAGCGTCTTTTGAAGCCTCTGCTGGCGCTCAGGGAGGGCATTGCTGCCGAATCCGTTGTGCGCAGGTTCTCCAAGCAGATGCGGGCTGAGAGCCAGACTTTCGAGGCCATTGCGGCGCTGCTCAGTTTTGACAGACCCTCGTCATCTGAGCGGCTCAGGACCTTGGTTAAATTGAGGGAAGATCGAAGGAAGGTGAGGCAAGACCTCGAGGTGCGGCTGAGGGCGATTTCGATGCGATTTAAGCTGCTCTCAATGATTTCCTCGGCCTCCCTCGCAGTGACCGCCTTCGCCTCCCCGTTGCTCGGATCCTTCTTCTCCGAACACCGGCTGGACGCGGCAATGGGCAAGTCCATGATCAGTTTTGATTTCCCAACATTTTCTGTTTTCTGTTCGATAGCGCTACTGTCTGCATACCTCCCCACAAAAGCCCTTCCCTATGTCGGCGGGTTAGGGTCTGCTCTTCGCGCATCGATAGCCTACTTTGTGACTTACCTTGCCCTGGTGGTCGCCGTGGGCATTGCTTTTTAAAGCCATAAGATCTATGGGGGAAAATTTTGCCAAGGCGTTTTTCGAGAAGGGGATCGCCCTTGGTCGAGGAGGGGTTGCTGCTTGGCCTATCTATAGTGACGCTGACAGTCGTCATGTCAATCGTTGTCGGTCTGCTTTCAGGAGTCCAGAACACATTCAACCTCTCTTTCTTCAATGGGAACGAATTTATCGAGAACCTGCGGAATTCCTTGAACCAAGTCCTTTCATTCTTTAGGATTGGCTGAGAAATGCCCATAATACCCTCATTTTTTCTCGCAATAATCGCCTTCCTATTCCTGAAAGACTATTTGTCGATCCCATTGGCTGCAGCTTCTTCGATTTCAATCCCTATTCTCTCCGCGATCGTACCTAAATTGGTGGAGCGCAGCTCGTACAGTGGGGCAGCTCTCAGGCTAGGGCAATCGCCACCCATCCTCGAGTTTGGAGACAAGAGGTATTCGGCTGTCGCCCTCTCGATAAGCGCCTCTCAAGACAATTCTTTTGGCCGGTTCGAGAAAGAGCTGGCATACGAGCGCCTATGCAGGTTTACCGAGGCAATGGGGTCATTCGGGATGCCGACCGCATACATAATGTACTCTCTGCCTGGATCCTCCCCATTCCGAGAATCGCCAAGCGGGAGCCAGGCCCTGCTCATTGCATGGTTCTGTTCTGACGACAGAATTGCCCTCTCTGAGAGGTCAGAGATGGCTCTGAGGCAGCTGGAGAGCCTGGTCAGCCTAGTGTTCCCAGGGGCGCAGACGAGGCGGCTGGACGAGAAAGATTTATCGTTGATCCTCTCCTCACCTTTGCCCTACTCGCTGGGGGAGATCGGTGGCATTTCAAAGCCGCCATCTGGGGCGACCCTCTCAGCCGTCCCGCCCCCGCCGGATCGCCGAGACCCATCTTCCTTGGTGCCTTGTGTGCAGCCACCAATAACCAGCGGGGGGCCTTTGATAGGTTCTGTCCATTCAAGGGGCAAGGAAGTGGCTCCTCTTTGCATCCCGCTCACCGACATCAGGCGCCATGTCTCGATATTTGGGGCTACAGGCAGCGGCAAATCCACAACTGCAATGAGCCTGGCCCTCCGGCTCTACTCTTCTGGATGCTCAGTCCTCATCTTGGACTGGCACGGCGAGCACTCTCTTGCAGTCGAGGACGCTGGCGGGAGGGTGCTCAAGCCAGGCACCCAGGGCGGGCTCACCATAAACCCGCTTTCAGGGTTCAGCGGCAAGGACCTCGGTTTCCAAGTTGAGTTCATCACTGACATCTTTGCCCAAGTCTTCCGCTTTACCCCTCCGCAGTCCTATATGTTCAGGGAAGCGCTCAAGGCGGCATTCAGGTCCAAAATCTCTCCGACTGTCTCTGACTTGATGGCTGAGCTGAGCCTGCTGCCAATGCGATCCAGCTGGGACCACGAGACGAGGATGGCGCTTATGAGGCGTCTCAAGTCATTCACAGAGGGTGCATGCGGATTTGCCTTGTCCGGGAACGATTCAATCCCGAGGGATGAGATTTTCCAGGGTCTGGTCTCCATTGACTTGACAAACCTTAAGGACGTCAACAATAGGACGATCTATGCGAACATCCTGATGAAGATGGTCTACGACTACTGCGTCCAGAGGGGAGGGAGCTCAGTTCTGAGCCACGTCCTCTTCGTCGAGGAGGCCCAGAACGTCTTCCCTCCCAGGCGCCCCGAAGACCCGATGACGATAGGCGAGAGGATACTCGCCGAGCTCAGAAAATTTGGGGAGGGGGTTGTCGTCATATCCCAGTTCCCCTCGTCTGTGTCCCAAGATGTAGTCAAGAACACCGCCGTGAGGGTTATACATGCAATAAGATCAGGGGAAGATTTGCAACTGATAGCGGCATCTACTTCGATGGACGAAAGGCAAGTGAGCGCAATACCCCTCCTATCGGTCGGCGAAGCAATAGTGAGCCTTCCGAGCAAGTCCGGAAACTTCTTCGTCAAGGTGTCTGCCGATCCGCTACTCTCTGCATGTCGGTCGATCAGTGCAGGAAATCGTGGAGAGCCCCTTCATTCTGGAGCCGTTCCACCCAATTGACGCTCCCTGGGCGTAGTCCCCGGCCGTTTATCGCTTCCCTGACGCTCGCAACTAGCCGCTGGAAGTCAAGCCCTGTGGCGTCGACCTCCAGGACAGCCTCCTCACCAAATGCCTCGACTGCATTGACTAGGCAGGAGTCGAGGATTTCTGCCTGGAGATTCTCATCGACCTTTGATGGGGGGTATCCCCTCTCTACAAGCCTCCGCCTCAAGATCCTGGGGTCGAGCCTTATCACGACTGCCCTCTCCACATACCTGGGGGGGACGACCTCTCCATAATGGCCCTCTACAATGAACTTTGGACCGTCTGTATTCAGCGCCTTGTCGACCTCCCTCTTCAGCTTGACCTCGTCAATTATAGCTGCCCCTCTATCAGGGTCCTCGCCTGAGAGCGCCCCGGTCTCCTTTGCAAGCGAGTTCAGTTCGATTAGCCTATATCCGTCTGCCCTTGCCAGCTCCCTCGCCACAGTAGTCTTCCCCACTCCGGGCGTGCCTGTAATCACTATTGTGTTCTTCATCGCAGGTGGCCATGTTGGTCTAAATGACACAGGAATTAAAACATTGCTTGGCGTGTCCATCTATTAAAAAGCCCGAATAATTGCATACCATCAAAAAAGCAGAAATTCGGTTTGTAAAAAACAAAAAAATGTTGGGCGTTTTAGCCCTTTCAGTCTTCTCCGGCTCCGCCTTCGCTCGGCTTCTCTGGCGTCTTGGGGCCGCTGCCCTTTGAGGAAGCTATGACGTCGTCAATCCTCAGTATCATGGCGGCTGCCTCTGCGGCGGACTTGATTGCCTGGACCTTCACGGCCAAGGGTTCCACTACCCCAATCTTGAGCATGTCGCCCGTCTTGCCCTCCTTGACATTCACTCCGGCCCAGATCTCGCCCTTGTCGTGGAGCGCCCTCAGCTCTACGAGGACATCGATCGGGTCCATGCCGCCGTTCTCGGCCAAGGTTCTAGGTATCGCCTCAAGGCTATCCGCAAACGCTTCGATGGCTAGCTGCTCCCTGCCTCCGATGCTTGCGGCAAAGTCCCTAAGCTGCTTTGCTGCCTCGAGCTCAGGTGCGCCTCCGCCGGCGACAATCCTGCTGTCCTCAATCACGTCTGCTACTACGCAGAGCGCGTCATGGAATGTCCTCTCAGCCTCGTCAACGACTCTCATCAGACCTCCCCTTAGCAGGACGCTGACTGCCTTGGGGTTCTTGCACCCTTCGATGAAGGTCAGCTTGTCCTCGCCGAACTTCTTCTCCTGCACGATCTTGGCCTCTCCCAAATCGGCTGGAGTGAGGTCGTCTAGGTTCGTGATGATCCTGGCGCCAGTCGCCTTTGCAACCTTCTCCATGTCAGACTTCTTGACGCGCCTCAGACCAAGGATCCCTTCCTTCGCCAAGTAGTGCTGGGCTATGTCGTCGACGCCCTTCTGGCAGAGGACTACGTTAGCTCCCGTGGACTTGATCTTTGCAACCATGTTCTTCAGGAGCTTCTCCTCCTCCTCGATGAAACTCTTCATCTGAGTCGGGTCAGTGATCCTGATCTCTGCGTCGAACTCGGTCTTCTCGATCTCGAGAGGAGTGTCCAGCAGGGCTATCTTGGCATTCTCAACCACCTTCGGCATCCCTGGGTGGACCACCTCCTTGTCCACTATCACGCCATAGACAAGCTGGCTGTCCGCGATGCTCCCTCCCTGCTTCTTGACAATCTGGATGTAGTCCAAGTCTGCGATGTACTTGTCGCCGCGCTTCTCCGCGATTGCCTTAACGGCCTTCACTGCCATGTCTGCAAAGTAGTCCTGGTTCCCGACAGAGGCCTTGCTGTTCATCGCGGTGTAAGCAATCATCTTCAGGTTCTTCTCGTCATCAAAGCCCACCGGTATCGCTAGCTTCGATAGCACCTCTACTGCCTTCTCTGCAGCCTTCTTGTAGCCTTGGACGATAAGGGTCGGGTGTATGTTCTTGTCTATCAGGTCCTCTGCCCTCTTCAGCAACTCTCCGGTGATAACCACCGAGGAGGTTGTCCCGTCCCCGACCTCGTCATCTTGGGTCTTCGAGATCTCCACCATCATCTTGGCAGCAGGGTGCTGGACCTCGATCTCTCCTAGGATCGTAGCACCGT
>JAULTB010000030.1:0-16361 GCA_038801655.1 Candidatus Methanosuratincola thermotaenarum
GATTATGCAGACGTCCTCTGCTACCCCGTTCAACTTCTCGAATATCCAGCCCAAAACCTCCCCTTCAACATCATCGACGTTGGACTCGACCAGTAAGATCTCTTCATCTTTCGTTCCGGCAAGAGGCTCCCCTATTATGACCCTAGTTATGTTCGGGAGTCCGATCTCCCTTTTCCCAACGCCTATGCCAATCCCCCCTGAGGCTGTTTTAAAAGGCGGAAAGTCAACCCTCCCGGAGGTCAGGACCGACAACAATGCCGCCCCTGTTGGGGTAGTCAATTCTTGCTGTGCTTCGCCTCTGGTCATAGGTATCCCGGTGCGGCTCATTATAGATAGGGTTGCGGGGGCCGGGACAGGGAGCAACCCGTGAGAAGAGCGCACTGAACCGAAGCCTACAGCCACTGGGGTGGTGAAAAAGGCGCCATCTTCAATGCCCAATAGCTCAATGGCTTTAAAAGTCCCAATGATATCTATCACTGTGTCTATGCTACCCAGCTCATGGAGGAGCTCAGTTCCATGGGCTGCCTTTTCTGTACTGATGAGCATCTCCATCGTGCTCAGTGCGAGTCTTTCCCCGGCTTTACTGAGCCCTATTGCCTTGACAGCAGCAGTCAAGGTCTTGAGGGTCTCACCTGCTGTTCTGGCGCCAACTTCGCTTTTGAGCTCCAGCGCTGAATTCTTGAACTTGAGCTGAAGCCCTTTAATTCCTTGGCTTTCAATCTCTTCGAAAAAGATCTCGCAAGAGTCTTTGCCGATCGATCTCAACGCGTCATTGATCGACGCTTCAAGCTCCCCGCACCTGCCTGAGGCTGATGCGAATGCTGATACCAGCTTATCTCCTGACACGCCTGCAATAGACGCATCAATCAGCACCAGATTCAAATACGCCACCCTCATAAGATCAGAGGCTGCCTATATTAAAATGGGTGCTGCGAATTGGAGCTCCGAAAATTGCTTTCAGAACTCAGCTCTGGCAAGATCAGTGTTGACGAAGCTGAGCGGAAGATCAGGTTACTTGCAATAAAGGAGATAGAGGTGGCCTGCCTTGACCTGTCGAGGGAGGCAAGAAAGGGTGTCCCTGAGATAATCCTGGCAGAGGGCAAAGATGACGCCTCCCTGAAGAAAATCGTCAAGTCTTTCCTCGAGGAATCAGGTAGGGTCATAATTACGCGCCTGGACGAGGAGAGGCTTGGGCCGCTTGTGTCTAGCCTGGTAGGAAAGCCTGAAGTCAAGTACAGCCCTGTCGGGAGGGTCGCTGTCATCCGAAGTAGCGGCTCTGCTAATCCCGAAAAGTGCGGCGCAGTCTCGTTGATAACTGCTGGCACGGCAGACATATGCGTAGCTGAAGAAGCCCAATTCGTGTTGGAGGAGCTAGGCTGCACGGTCTATTCGTACTATGATGTTGGGATAGCAGGCATCCAAAGAGTTTTCCCGGCAGTCAGGGATTCGCTGGACAAGGATGTGGACGTGATCATCGTTTTTGCAGGGATGGAGGGCGCGCTGGCGTCGGTGATCAGTAGCCTGGCGCCTGTGCCTGTGATTGGGGTGCCGACTTCATCCGGTTACGGATTGGGGGGGCGCGGGGAAGCTGCCCTAGCAGCTATGCTTCAGAGCTGTGCTCCTGGTCTTGTGGTGGTCAATATTGACAATGGCGTTGGGGCTGCGGTGACTGCCGCCTTGATATGTAGGGTGCGGTGCAAATCTCGGAAAGAATCTGAATAACAAAAACTATGCAAAGCGAAATAAAATGAAATAAAAAAAGATTACTGGGTTTTCTTTACCAGCCACTTCAATGGGATGTCCTGGTGCCGTCCGTCAGGAAGCCTCCTCCTAATCGTCATAGGGAGGACGCCTGCCTTTAGCTCCTCCTCGGCTATGTCTATTGGCGTTGCTGCGCTTGAGGCCATCAGAGGAGGAGCCCCCATTGAAAGCTGGAGGGCCCGGGCTCCTAATATCCGGGCCTTCTCGAACCTTGTCAATGTCGCTGGACCGAGTATCTGTTTTGTTTCCTGGCTCATCACATCATGCCGCCCATGCCGCCCATGCCGCCCATGCCGCCCATGCCTTCCTCAGGAGATCCCTTGCCTTCCTTCTCCTTCTTGGGCGCGCTGGCTGCAATGATATCGTCTATCTTGAGCAGAGTTATAGCTGCTTCGGTCGCCGACTTGATCGCCTGCTTCTTTACGCTGGCTGGCTCGAATACATTGGACTTCGACATGTCGTCAACTTTTCCTGACATCACGTCTACGCCGTAGGTCTTCTGTCCCTTCGCATGGGCAGCCCTTATCTCGACTAGTATGTCGACGGGATCAAGCCCAGAGTTCTCCGCCAGGGTCAGCGGGATCTCTTCCATGGCCTCTGCGAACTTGAGGACCGCTAACTGCTCCCTCCCGCTGAGCGACCTGCCGTACTCCCTGAGCCTTGTGGATACCTCTTCTTCTGGAGCGCCTCCGCCATAGACAAGGTACGGGTCCTGCATGATGTTCCTCACTACGCACTTTGCATCATGGAGCGATCTCTCGGCCTCGTCGACCATCCTGTCTGAGCCGCCCCTGACAAGGATTGTCACTGCCCTCGGGTTCTTGCAGCCCTCGACGAATACCATCTTGTCCTTGCCGACGCGCCTCTCCTCCACGAGCGCTGCGAATCCCAGATCGTTGGGCGTCAGGTCATCCACTGAGGTCACAATCCTGGCCCCTGATGCCTTCGCAAGGGCCTCGACATCTGACCTCTTAGCCCTCCTGACTGCGAGTATGCCCTTCTTCGCCAGGTAATGCTGGGCAACGTCGTCGATGCCTTTCTGCACCACGACTACATTGGCTCCAGACCGCGCAACCTTCTCCACGAGCTCCTTCAGCATCTCGGTCTCCTCGTCCAGGAACGCCTTCATCTGCTCCGGAGAGGTGATGTTGATCTTCGCAGTTATCTCGGTCTTCTCGAGCTCGAGCGGGCAGTCGAGTATCGCTATCTTTGCGTTCTCGACCCTCTTCGGCATTCCTGGGTGGACCACTTCCTTGTCGAGGACAACGCCCTTCACCAGCTGGGTCTCGTCAAGGGACTCGCCCTTCTTCCTCTCCAGCCTTATGTTGTCCAGATCGACCTTGTACTTCTCGCCCTGCTTCTCCGCCACCTGGACGACCGCATCGACCACCATCTCGGCGAGCCTCTCGAAGTGCCCTGCGACCACGCTCTTTCCGCTCAGTGTGGTGATCGCAGCCTCCTTCAGCATTTTCCTGTCCGTCGGATCGACCTTGAATGCGATGTCGTCCACGGTCGCCAGCGCCTTCTCCATCGCCTTCTTGTAGCCCTCGATTATTACCGTCGGGTGAACTTCTTGGTCGAGCAGCTCCTGCGCTTTCTTCAAGAGCGCCCCAGCGAGGATCACTGCAGTAGTGGTACCGTCGCCGACCTCTACGTCCTGGGTCTTTGCAACCTCCACGAGCATCTTCGCCGCGGGGTGCTGCACATCCATTTCCTTCACAATTGTAGCTCCATCGTTGCTGATCGTGACATCGCCGAAGCTGCTCACGAGCATCTTGTCCATGCCCTTTGGACCAAGGGAGGACCTTATTGCTTCTGCTAGCGCCACAGCTGCCATTATGTTGGCTCTCTGGGCGTCCCTGCCCGTTGTCCTGGAAGTCCCCTCTTTCAAAACTAATACCGGTAAACTCTGAGTTGCTGCCATGGTTCATACACCTAGCCTACAAAATATTACGTCTGAAAAAACAGAAAGCACTTCTATATATAAATTTCGTTCGACTCCGCCCAGGATCTGCCGCTCAACTTTTATATCACGTATGATCTCACGTGCATATGGAAATCGACGACTTCAGAAGCGCACTTATCGCGTCCATTGCTATGTTGACCATATCTCTGTGCCTTGCCTATTTGCGTCTTAACGGCATGCCTATTTTTGAGACCTTCTTCGAATCCTGCCTTTTCTACTTGCCGACTGCAATCCTTATTGGCTATACTGCCTATCAGAAGCTTCGGAGATCTGCCACCGACTCATGAACTGTCCCCAAAGCGGGTTCTTTCTTCTAAATTGGCCACCATCAGATAGGCATTCTCCCCGTCCCTGTAGTAACCTTCTAGGACCCGGACAGCCCTGAACCCTAGCTTCCTGTACAGCTGGATAGCCGGAAGGTTGCTCTGCCTAACCTCGAGGTAAATCTCTGACGCGCCAGACTCCCTCACGTTCTTCATTCCTTCCTCCATCAGTCTCTGGCCGATCCCCATCCCCCTGTAATCTTCCAGGACTGCGATTGAAATCACATGCCCCTTCTTTGCAAAGTCCCTCCTTATGTTCGAGAAGCCAAATTCGATCCTGCACATGTTGTACCCTACGACTTTATCTCCCGCCTGGGCCACCAGGAATATCCTTGGGTTCTCCCAATGATGCTCCATGAAAAAGTCCGGGGAATAATTTTCAGGCAGACAGGCCTTGTTAATCGTAATAACAGACTCGAGGTCTTCGGGCCTAAACTCCCTGACAGTGAATTTCTCCATTCGGCAGTCCTTCTTTTTTATTTCTTTAAAGCACGATCGGGGTCTTTTTTTATTTTTCTATCCCAAATCTGAGGTCAAACTAGCCGAACATCCTCTTTCCAACAAGCTTTCCCCCGTCCCAGTAATGAATCCATTTGAGAATGAAGTCTCTTGCCTCATCCTCTTGGGACGTGATCATCATCCCCCATTCTTCATTCTGTGCATTTCCATATGATATTCCAAAGAATTTTTCTTCACCCCTCCAGACCAGCGCGCCCACCGATCTCCCCGAGACTATCCTCAGCCCATAAGTGCCCCCTTTTATCGCCTCTAGCAGCTCTTGAACCTTCTTTTCGGCAAAGCCTATCTTGGACTCCAGCCTCCTGATCCCTGCTTCGATCTTTGTCCTCTTGGACGAGTCCCCCTCCTCGGACACCAATGCTCCGAGGCCATCTATGGCCTCCCGTATTGCAAAATCCGACTCCAGATTTATGAATACCAACGGCGTCCTGAACTCCTTGTCCCCGATAGTCGGCGTTTTCCTAATCACCGAGAAATTGAGGCATCCTCCGTGATCTGCCGACCACCCTTCTGACCTGCTGTAGACCATCTCTACATCCTTGTGGCACATCGGGCATAGGAACACGATTTTTGGCTCAAATCCGATCTGCATCGGCAATCTCCAAAATCCTATCTGATTCGCGTCTATTAAAAAAGCGCGTTCTAGAATTCGGCCTTCGAAAGGATCGCGGGAATCTCCTCGATCCTCCTGATGCCTTCCCTGGCTAGGATCTCCCCTAGCTTTTTCCTCAGGCCCCTCTCCACCCTGACCCCTTTTTCTTCAAGCTCTACCGTCATCCGCTTGGCTGCGTTGGCCCCCTCCATGTCGTAGTCGAAGAGGACTACCACGCTCGAATCGGCATAGTCTCGTGCGATCCTTTCCACGAACTCGAATCTTGGCAGGTTGGAAGCGCAGAATTTGGCTATTGGGGTTCTCAATTTTGCCATTCTGAGTGCACGCTCGTCATTATCCCCCTCTACAAGTACGAGCGAGGAATTTTCATTGATCTTTTCGATCAATTCACTTATGTTATGGTTCACCTCATGAAAGTATTTAGGGCCCTTCTTATGCCTCAAGGAACGCACCTTTTGATTTAAACTACTAATTCTCACAAAAACAAAATAAAGACCGCAGTTGAGAACGTTTTCAGGGAGATACCCGGAATTTGAATCGCCGCCATGGCCGGCGTTCTCCTCCCGAGTTTCCCATGCAACGACTTTCCGCGGTCGCGGCGTCCGATTCTATCCAGACGCCCTGGATTCGTCCCATCGTGCATCCTGTCCGCTGCACCCTCAAGGTCCTTCCGTTCTTGCTCACCCTTTCGGGCTCGCATTTCCCTTCTGTTCCTGTCGGGTGCCGCTACAGGCCCTTTCCGTTCTCAACTGCGGCGTAAATACATTCGGCACCGCATGACTTATTGTATGCTTATAACGTTCAAGGCAAATTGCGACGCTATCCATGATGAAGGAAATTGATTCATCTATTTAAAAAAGGGTTTAGCGCCCAACTAAACCAAAACAGATTGCCAAACCATTACTTTTTAAATAAACAAGTCAATTTTCATGATCGGCAATGAGAATGCAAACCACAACATGGGAAATATTTTATTGCAGCATACACTCGACTATTTTTGATCCAAATCGACCAAAACTGCAGTTTCCATTGCCGACAGCGAACACCTCTCGATCGCCCTGCTGATCTCGTCCCCTTCGAGGACCCTTTGCTTGCCGTGTGGGCTCCCTGTCACTGCCAATATCGCCCCTGCCTCGTAGCCCCTGATCTCTCCTATCGTAAAAATCGCCGAGCATTCCATCTCGAATCCCAAGACGCCCTTATCCTTCCAAATTGAGACGTCCCCCTCGCCTTCTAGGTAAAACGTATCGCTTGTGCAGATCGTGCCTGTGTGGACCCTCACCCCTTTCGAGAGGGCTGCCGACCTTAGGCGCTCTGCTATTCGTCGCGATGCCGCAGGCAAGCGATCCAATTTGAACTTTCTATATGCACGACTTGTCCCATCCAAGGGTATTGCTTCGTTCGGTACCACTGCGTCGCCGGCGGAAACCCTGCCTGAGATGCTGCCCATGGTCCCCGACCTGATTATGCACTTTGCGCCCAGGGCCGCAAGCTCCTCGCAGACAATGGCTGCGGAAGGGGTGCCCATGCCCGTCGTCGAAAGCGTCAGTTTTGCGCCCCTATACTCCCCTGTGTATGTCAGGAGGCACCGGCTCCTGTTAACCAGCCTCGGTCGGTCGAGTAAAGACGATAGTGCTTTTGTCCTGCAGGGATCGCCAAATACGACCGCCCTTTCAGCAATGTCGCCCTTTGCGCACTTCAAGTGGTACATTAGGAACCACTACGTGGTCACTTTCTCGATCGCGCCGAGCTCCGAGGCTGCCTTTATCTCCCTCGCGATCCTCCTCCCCATGCTCATGGGCTCGTCAAATAGAAGGTCGCTGTACGGGGACCCGCTGACGAAGAGGTTTGTGCCTGCGACTATCCTTCCCGAGAATTCGAAAGTGTAGAGCTTGCCTTCCTCGTCGCATATCATCTCGAGGCAGAAGGGTCCTATCATGCCCGGCGGGACTAGCCTCTCTGCGGCGGAGACGAACTTCTCCCCGTCATCGAAGACATCCGTGAGGAGGGATTCCCTGAGAACAAGAGGCATGTTGCCAATCACCCTGAACGTGGGGGTTATCCCCAGATCTAGCTGGTCCTTTGCGCTTATCCTCCCGATAGCGTCTATGCTCGTTTCATACCTCCTGTCGCACCCCATCAATTCGAGCCTCCCCTCGACCGCCGACCAGAAGTAGTGTGGATAAACAGGCACCCCTATTATGTATTCTTGGATGAAGACCTTCTCCTCCTCCCCCTTCCTGATCAGCCCCTTATCCATAAGCTGCCTGATCTTTGCCTCAAAGTCCTTCGGGCTCTTCGCAATGAAATACCCCCTGCCCCCCTCGGCACCTGGGAGCTTCACGATCGCCGGTCCGTCTATTTCCGAGTAGGAGCGAAGCTTCTTCGGGGTCCTGATACCGGCCTCCCTCAAAAGCCTGTCCTTGAGATCCCTGTCGTATTCCCATTTGAATATGAACCTGTTGCCGAAGATCCTTGGCCTGAAGCGATTCTCCAGGTCTTCGAGGCGCCCGCCTGATATCAACGTGCCATGGGGCACAAAAACAGCACCCTCCTCCTCGATCAGATCCTGGATCCCGTCCTCGAGGATTTCCTCCACGCTATCAACTGAGACGGTCCTGTCTGCAAGCCTAAACCGACCGTAAAGCCTCTCCCTGCCCTTAAGGCATATGAGGAGGGTCCTTAGCCCCTCTTGTTTGGCGCCCTTCAGTATCTGCAGGGCTGAATGGGATCCGATAACTGCGATTGTGGGTGGCATCTCAAGTCACAATCTCCTTGAGCCTCCCGGTCTCCAGCCCCTCCCTTATCTCAAGGGCGATCCTCTGCCCCACGCTCATGGGTCTGCCGTAGAGGTACCTGGTATACGGGCTTGTCGTCCCGATGACGGGGCTTCCCGGAACCCTCGGCGAGACGTCGAATATGACTATCTCCTGGTCCTTGTTGACCGCACCCTGCAGGGCAAAGGGTCCGATTATGCCTGGCGGGTACTCTTGCTTCGAGGCATTCACGAAACGGATCCCGTTCTCAAGCACCTTCTCGAGCATCGACTCCCTTATTGTTGCTCCCATGTGCCCTATCTCAATGTTCTGCAGCGGAAGGTCAATCTCGAGCTGCTGCCTCGCAGGGAGCGATACGAAGTCATGCAGGTTTGTCTGAAGCCGCCTGTCGATGCCCATGAACTCCACCTCCCCGCTCAGCGGGGAATAGAAGTAATTGAAGTTGAAGTACGTTCCGACGACATATTCCTCGATTACTGCCTTCTCAGCGTCCTCCCTCGTGATGATTCCCTTTGAGACCCTCTCTTCGACCTTCTTCCAAAAGTCTTTCTCATCCGTAACCGTGAAGAAGGCCCTCTCTATCTTCCTCTTCGCCTCCTGAACCTTGACGATCGCCAGCGTGTCTATTTCGGACGGCGATTTGAACTTCCTGGGCTGCCTCAACCCTGCCTTCTCGAGCAGGTAGTACTGGTTCTTTGGTGCCCACCTCTCTTCCGACCTCAGCATCATCCTGTTCCCAAAGAGCGGCACCAGGAACTCGCCCTCAATTACGTCGTAGGGAACATATGTGGAGAATGCCCTGTGCGGTACGAAGACCGTCTTCTTCCGCCTGAGCTCCTCCTGGACGCCGCTGGAGGCTATCTCCGAAAACTTGTCGAGCACGATCGCCTCATCCACTATTCGCCGGTACGTCTTATACGGCAGCTCCCTCCCTCTCTGGCAGACGACTATAGTGCGGAATCCCTGCTCTTTCGCCCCGTCAGCAATGTCTAGGGCCGAGTGGCTGCCAAGCGTCCCGACTGAGATGCCCTCGCTGCCCGACTCGTAATTTTCGATGAGTTCCCAGACTTTTTCCCTTGTTATCAAGGGTCACACCGATACTCCTAACCTGCCAGGCTCTTAAAATAAGTATTCATTCCGACGGCATTCCACCCCGAAAAAAGAACCAAACATTCTCGGAAGAAAATTAAGCCTCCATCTGCCGTCCAATCCTGCCATACCAGCCGCCAAAGAAGACAAATGATTTATTCGTCGCCAATTGCGTGTTCTTAAATATGGCTGGAAATCCCGCGCCATTTTAGGGGATGCTTTAATTGTTTCCTATAAGGGACGTTGTCGAGAGGAGGACTTTCCCTTACATTACTCTGCTTCTCGTGGGCGCCAACGCAATAGCCTTTGCCGTTAGCCTGTTCGACTTCGAGGGAATGATATACTCCTACGGCTTCATTCCTGCCCGCCCGTCCGTACTTACAGCCTTTACATGCATGTTCCTGCACGCAGGGGTAGACCACATATTCGGCAACATGTGGTTTCTCCTGACATTTGGGGACAATGTCGAGGACCGTTTCGGGCACATGAAATTCCTTCTCTTCTATCTTGCTTCGGGGTTCGTGGCGACCTATGTGAATTACCTTGTCGATCCCAGCTCCATGATCCCCGCTGTTGGGGCATCTGGGGCGATCTCCGGGGTGATGGGGGCATATGTGGTCCTCTTCCCCAGGGCCAAGGTTCATACACTGCTGGGTTTTTACATCACTGCGCTCCCTGCCTTCGCCATGCTGGGCTTCTGGTTCATCCTTCAGCTCTTCTTCGGGGCATCCAGCCTTTTCGGGGGAGATGGGAGCGGTATAGCCTACTGGGCCCACATCGGCGGTTTCGTTGCAGGCGCTGTCGTGGCTGTCGCCTACAGGATATTGAACCGGAGCTGAAATCCATAGTGTGCGGGCGCAAGGCAAGTAATTCCTATCCGCTCATTTGCCAGTCTGATCATCTCCTCCAGTTTGTTTTTGCCCCTGCCGGGGCATTTCGCTCTTGATGGGAAAACTGAAGTAGGACAGAATATCAGCCATTATTGGCTGTAATACATATTTAAATGACTGTGGTCTATGATTCAGGGGAAATTTGTATGAGCATCAGCTCAGATCTTCTGGACAGGGCCTTCGCTTTTTACTGCCCAACCCGGATAGTCTTCGGCATCAGCTCGCTGTCGCGCCTCCCTGACGAGCTGAAGAAGTTCAATTTCAAAAAGGCGCTCCTGGTGTCGGGTCCCAGGGTCAGCAAGACCAATGCATACGCTCTCATTAAGGAATGCTTCTCTTGCGCTGGTTCGGATCTGTCTGAGTTCACTATGGTTGAGGCCGAGCCTGACATCGAGGTCCTTAACTCGCTTGCAGGCATTGTTAGGAAGTCGCAGCCGGAAATAGTCGTAGGGATCGGCGGCGGGAGCACAATGGATCTCTCAAAGCTCGCCTCCGCAATGTCCGTCAACGAAAAAGAGCCGGTCGGCTACTTCAAGGGGGAGAAGATCAGCAAGAAAGGCCCGCCAATAATCACAATACCGACCTTGGCTGGCACAGGATCCGAGGTCACCCCAATCTCCGTCATAGTCGATAATGGGGTAAAGCGCGCTCTTTTCAGCAGCGCCCTCTATCCTTCCCTCGCTCTCGTAGACCCCCGCCTATCATGCACCGCCACCCCTGACGCGACAGCCTCAGCGGGCATTGACGCCATGTGCCACGCTCTAGAGTCGATGATGTCTGTCGACTCGAACCCGATAAGCGACTCCCTATCCTCAAAAGCCCTCGGGTTGGTATGCGCTTATCTCGAAAGGGCATATTGCAATAGTGGCGACCTGGAGGCGAGGGTCGGGCTGTCTGCAGCCTCTTTGCTGGCTGGGATGGCCTTCCAGTCTACTGGGCTTTGCCTTCCGCACGGCATTGCTTACACATATGCCACCAAATGCTCGCTGCCGCACGGATCCTCCGTATCCCTTGCCGCCCCATATGTCGCAATATTCAATGCCCCTGCAATACCCGCCAAGACAAGGATTATCGCCTCCGCAATGGGGATCGACACGTCTACAGCCTCGCCATTAGAGGCTGGGTGTGAGATCGCCTCGAAGATCTTTGAAATCATGGATACGCTCGGCTTGCCTCAGACGCTTGACGAACTGGGGATAAGCGAGTCAGAACTCGAGTCGATGGTCGACGATCTACTGTCCAACCACTATAGGTTCGTGGAAAAGAACCCAAGGAAGCCCTCCAGGGACGAGCTCCTCGATCTCTATATGGACATGCATGAGGGTCTATAGTTGCGGAGCATTGTTTTGACATACGGATCCGGCGCCGAGAGGCTTGCCCGAAGGATCTCGCAGATCTCGGGGGTGCCACTCGCTGAGGTGAAGAGGAGGCACTTCCCCGACGGGGAGCAGTATGTCCGCGTTTGCGGCAATGTCAGCGGCAAGGATGTGGCAATCGTACAGTCCTTTGCTTTCTCGCCAGATAGATTCTTGGTCGAATACTCCCTGATTGCGGACGCGGTTAGGGGAATGGGTTGCAGGCGGGTTATCGGCGTTTTCCCTTACCTTGCATATGCAAGGCAGGATGAGCGCTTCACGGAGGGGGAGGCGCTGAGTGCCAAGGTCTTCGCCAGGTTGATAGAGGCCTCAGGCACAGACGCCGTCTACACTGTGGACTTGCACCTTCATAGGTTCCGGACAATAAACGAGGTATTCGAAGTCCCGGCAACAAACCTCTCTGCAATGCCCCTCCTGGCTGAACATTACCTTAAGCATTCACCAGGAGGCCGCGTGCTGGTCGTGGGTCCTGACAGCGAATCTTCCCAGTGGGCTAAGGCTGTGGCAGAAGCGATCCCCTCCGTGTGCACCATCCTCGAGAAGGAGCGTTTAGGCGACAGGGAAGTACGGGTGTCTGGCCTCTCGGGGGGAATGTGCAGCGTTGCCGTAATCGTCGACGACATGATTAGCACTGGCAAGACCATCCTGGAAGTGTTGGGGAAACTGAAGGAATCTGGTGTTGGAAGGGTAGACGCCTTGGTGACCCACTCCCTGCTTGTGGAGGGTGCCTATTCAAAGCTGAGGGAGGGCGGGCTGAACTCGCTGATAACGACCGACACAATCGACAACGATTATGCCTCGGTCTCGGTGGCTCCTCTGCTCGCGGATGTGTTATCGCGGGATTTTGCCTCTGATCGATGACTTCCCAACCTATTTATAATGCCCAGCAGAGATCTACTAAAGGTTGGGAGGTCTATTTTTGGCAAGTGAAGAGATAATCCGGCTTGCAGAGGACATCAGGTCCATGAGGATCAGGGGGGCTGCCGAGATCGGCAGGGCTGCTGCCAGCGGTCTGAAGTCTTATGCTTTGGGAAGCAGGGCCGCCGACGCCCCGTCGTATATGGAAGGGCTCGACGACGTCTACTGGCTGCTGATGAACACGAGGCCGACTGCGGTCTCACTTGCAAATGCGCTGAACTACATAAGGCACCGCGTACTCAGCGCCTACAGGGATGGCGCCCCGACCGAAGTGCTGAGGCAGACGACTATAGAAGCCAGCGATGCCTTCTTGAAGTCCTCATTCGAGGCCGTGAAGCGGATAAGTGAGATCGGCTCTAAGCGGATTAGGAACGGAGACCTCATAATGACCCACTGCAACAGCTCGGTCGCAATATCAACACTGATCGAGGCAAAGCGCCAGGGCAAAGACTTCTCAGTCATAGCGACCGAGACCCGCCCTAGGTACCAGGGCCGAATGACCGCAAAGGCTCTCTCTGAGGCGGGCATACCTGTAACGCTGATTGTAGACTCCGCCGCTAGGTACTTCATGCCTAGGGTCGACAAGGTCGTGGTGGGCTCGGATGTGGTGACCGCTAACGGGGCTGTCGTGAACAAGATAGGCACATCGCAGATTGCGCTTGCAGCCAAGGAGGCGAGGGTCAGGGTCTACGTCTGTGCAGAAACATACAAGTTCAGCCCTTCGACCATGCTTGGCGAGCTCGTGGAGATCGAGGAACGCCCCCCGACTGAGGTCGTCCCCGAGGAGGAGATTGCAGCTCTTGGCAATGTGAAGATAGCCAACCCTGCGTTCGACATAACGCCCGCAGAGATGATAGACGCTATAATCACTGATCGGGGCGTGATCCCTCCGCAGGCTGCAATATTGATATTAATGGAGGAATTCGGATATAGGATTGGCGAGGAGCAGACTGGGAGAGTCTTTGTGGAAGAGGAGGAGCGGTGATGATTGATGGCGAAAGGGACCAGCGAGAAAGGGATCCACCTGGATGAAATCTTCTACACGACGCCAGAGTCGATAGACCCTGAGAAGTACATAATAGCAAAGTACTATGTAGAGAGCGAACTCGATCTGAAGGCTTCGGGCATTGCGATCGCAACCGAGGAGTCCATAGGCACCTGGACTGAGATAACCACTACCAATGAGTGGGTCAAGACCCGCCTGCCTGCAAAGGCATTCAGAACAGAGGGGTCGGGGGGTGCCGGTTTCGTGTGGGTCGCGTATCCGCTCGACCTCTTCGATCTGGAGACCAGCGGCATTGCCAACGTGCTGAGCATGGTGGCTGGAAACCTTTTCGGCCTCTCGGCGCTGAAGAACGTGAGGCTGGTGGATATAGACTTCCCTAGGGAAGTTGTTGGCATGTATCCTGGTCCCAAGGTTGGCATTGAAGGGGTCAGGAGATTGGTCGGGACAGACTCTTCGCCCCGCCCACACCTAGGGACGATAGTAAAGCCAAAGGTCGGGCTTAGCCCAGAACAGACCGCAAAGGTCTGCTTTGAGGCCGCGCTCGGCGGAGTCGACTTCATAAAGGACGACGAGACGCTCGTGAACCAGAAGTTCTGCCCGATCCAGGAGAGGGTAGTCCGGGTCATGGAAGCGCTAGACCGGGCAAAGTCCGAGACCGGTCGGAATGTGCTTTTTGCAGTCAATGTGACTGCCGATCCGGAGAATATGGTCAGGCATGCAGAGGCAGCAATAGACAACGGCGCAAACACGCTCATGCTGGACATCGTCATACTGGGGCTGCCAACGGTCGAATGGTTCATCAAGTCGCACGATTTTCATGTCCCGATCCACATGCACAGGGCGATGCATGCTGCATTTACCCGGAACCCGAAGCACGGCATATCGATGCTCGTCCTCGCAAAGATTGCAAGGCTCCTTGGCGGAGACCAGCTACATGTCGGATCCGGCGCCGGCAAGATGGGCGGCGAGGAGGGCGCAAGGACCGAGCTCGGCCAGATAATTGACTTCCTGAGATCAGGATGGCACGGGAAGAGGAGGGTCTTCCCAGTCGCCTCCGGAGGGATTCATCCTGGCTTCGTTCCTGCAAACTACCGCGTCTTCGGCAACGACTTTGTGATAAATGCGGGCGGGGGGATCCATGGACACCCGGGGGGGACAAGAGCCGGCGCTGCCGCAATGAGGCAGGCGATCGATGCCTGCGTGAAAGGGATCCCATTGGATGAGTATGCCAAGTCCCATGAAGAGCTCAGGATTGCCCTGGAGCGTTGGGGCGAAAAGCGGCTGTCGGAGGACTGAATGCAATGTCAGCTGATAAGTTGGGGAACGACGTTCAGCCTGCGGAGCAGAAATTCAGGGCAAGGCTCATTCGGATCAAGACAGGGGAAAAGAGTGTTGTGATCAACGAGTCCGACGCTGAGGAGATGATGCTGCGGATCCACGACCGCGTGGTAGTGACCAAAGACTTCCAGCGGACGGTCGCAATGCTTGACATCTCCCAGACCGTGGTTGAGAAGGGAGAGATCGGGTTCTACGAGGATTTCAACGAATTCCCGATCAATGAGGGGGATCTGGTTGAAGTCTCTGTCGCCCCCACCCCCACTTCAGTCGAGTTCATAAGGAAGAAGATGAAGGGCAAGACCCTCACGAAAAGCGAGATCCATTCAATTGTGAAGGACACGGTCTTCCACAACCTGAGCAAGCTGGAGGTAGCGGCCTTCCTCATGGCTGAGGAGTACGTAGGCATGGACATGGACGAGATAGAGAGCCTCGCCAAGGCGATGGTGGAGACCGGGAAGACGATAGACTTCGGAGAGCAGGTAGTGGACAAGCACTCGATAGGCGGCGTGCCAGGGAACAAGGTCACGCTGCTCATAGTCCCGATAGTTGCGGCTGCGGGGCTAAAGATCCCGAAAACCAGCAGCCGTGCCATAACCAGCCCATCGGGCACCGCAGACACCATGGAGATCCTGGCGCCTGTGGAGTTCATGGAGGATGAGCTGAAGAAGCTCCTCCGGGACGTGGGGGGTTACATAGCTTGGGGCGGGGCGCTCAATCTCGCGCCTGCTGACGACCTTTTCATAAGGGTGGAGCACCCTCTCTCGATCGATCCCCGCCCGCAGATGATGGCCTCGATAATGTCCAAGAAGCTTGCAGTCGGGGTAAGCGCGCTTGTGCTTGACATCCCGACGGGCAAGGGTGCGAAAGTGGAGGACTTTGATGCTGCCAGGAAGCTGGGCAACGACTTCATCGAGCTAGGAAACCGGCTTGGCATAAGGGTAAGGTGCGGCATTACTTATGGAGGTCAGCCCGTCGGTCATACCGTGGGTCCTGCTCTCGAGGCGAAGGAGGCGCTTGAGACGCTAATGGGTGGAGGCCCTAACAGCCTCATCGAGAAGTCAACCTCCTTGGCAGGGATGCTCTTGGAGATGAACGGAATCGCCTTGAGGGGGAACGGTCAGGATGTGGCCAAGGAGATCCTGAGGAGCGGGAAGGCTTACAAGAAGATGCGCGAGATCATCGCCCACCAGGGGGGCAATCCAGACATAAGGCCAGAAGACATCCCGCTGGGATCCTCTCGCTATGTGATAACCGCCCCGATTGACGGATATGTCAGCAGCATAAGCAACAGGTCGATAAACGCCATAGCGCGGGCAGCGGGAGCCCCTATGGATAAGGGGGCAGGCGTGAAGCTCTATGCCAAGATGGGGTATTCGGTGAAGAAAGGTGACCCTGTGGTGGAGATCTATGCGAACAGGCCCTCGAAGCTCAGGGAAGCAGTCAGCCTGTCAATGCGTGAACCGCCGTTCATGATCGAGGGGATGCTGTTGGAGGAGCTGCCCGGATTCTGATCCTCCGACCCCCGGGAAACGATAAATACGTTCCCACAATTAGTGGTAAGCGAAAATTCTGGCTTTCCGAAATGCGAGGGTCTATTGTTGGTGGAGGCTATTCCTACTCCGGATGTTGGGGCACAGGGCAAGGCGCAAAAGAAGGCCACTCCTAGTGGAAAGGCTGGCGCCTCGAAGAGGAAGCGCGCCAAGCCCGTCCACAAGGAGCTGCTCACCGCCGCAGAGATTGAGGCCAGGAAGATGCGGGCGGTAAACCCTGCCCAGTACTACCGCC
>JAULTB010000075.1:0-2533 GCA_038801655.1 Candidatus Methanosuratincola thermotaenarum
TGTACTCCTGCGGCACGACGCCGATCCTCTTCCTGACCTCGTTCGGCTCCTTCAGTATGTCGAAGCCGCAGACGGTCGCGGTCCCCGAGGTCGGCCTCAGCAGCGTTGTGAGCATGCTGATTGTCGTGGTCTTCCCTGCCCCGTTGGGTCCAAGGAAGCCAAAAATCTCCCCTTCGTAGACATCGAAAGTTACCCCGTCGACCGCCACGACCGTACCATTGAATGTCTTCTTTAGGTCGCGGATCTGCATTATTGTCCTTCTTCCGCCATTCGCATCCATATCTTCAGTCATTTCCATCACCACATCAGTCAGATTGATCATTCCCAGCTTCAAGATCCCTCAGCTTCGAGTTTGCCCACCTGAGCTCCTTCTCGAGGAGCAAGGAATACTCCCTTAGCCTGTACTGTACCTCAACCTTCGGCTGCTCTCCTGATTGTAGCCCACAGGCAGCCCTTATCATCTCGAAATGCCCCTTCAGGGCATCCACCAGAAAACCGAGGGCCTCGCGATCCCCCATCATCTCGAGGAAGATGCCCCTCAGCGAATCGACCCGGTGCCCGGAGGCACGGATCTTCTCCTTTGTCTTCTCCAGCAACAACCTACCCTTGGGCGTCAGCGAATAGACTTTCTGTTCGGTTTCTTCCCCGGAATCCTGACACTCGATGTATCCGGCAGCGACCATCTTCTTAAGCATCGGGTATATAGCGCCAGGTCTGGGGCGCCAAGCCCCTCCCGTCTTTGCCTCGATGTCTCGAAGTATCTCATACCCGTGGGAAGGCTTGGTGCCGAGCCGGTGCAATATGTACATGAAGAGCAGCCCCCTTGGGGCAGACTGCGGCGTGAATGACCCTGGTTCCCCATCTGGTCCGCAGCCAAGTGGATCTCGCATGACCTTGCAATCAGACGCGTCTGGTATTTAAATATATCTTATGCGATACATTAAATGATATTACTGATTTTATCGACGAGTGCCTAGAACAGGCAGTAAAGGATTTAATCAGAAAAAAACAATTGTGTTCGGTGCCTGCATTGGAGATTGTGAATGACCCGCTTACGGGCAAAGAAGTGGAGGTAGTAAGGCATTCCGATCTTAAGTTTGGGAACCCCAGGAGGGGGAAGGTGAGGGACGTTTATGACCTGGGGGACGAGTTGCTGATTTACCACACGGACAGGATCTCAGCATTCGACGTGGTGATGCCGACGCTGATACCGCACAAGGGCGAGTCCCTGCTCAAGCTATCGGTCTACTGGATGGAGAGGAGCAGAAAGATCTTCCCAAACCATCTGCTGGAAGTTGTTGACAGCCGAACATTGAGGGTCCGCAAGGCAAAGAGAATAGATGTTGAATGGGTCGTCAGGAAGTACCTTTACGGCTCCCTCTGGAGGGCATACAGGGACGGGAGGCGAGAGATGTACGGGATGAAGTTCCCTGATGGGCTGAAGATGGCGGAAGAGCTGCCTGAGCCAGTCATAACACCGACCACCAAGGCAGACGTGGGACACGATGAGGAGATCTCGAAGGAGGAGGCGATCAGCAGAGGGCTAGTCGACAAGGAGACTTGGTGCGAACTCGAGGAGGCTACGCTTAGGCTATTCGAGTTCTACGAGGCGGAAGCGAAAAAGAGGGGGATAATAATACCGGATTTCAAGGTAGAGTTCGGCTCTGTAAAGGGGGAGCTGATGCAGATAGATGAGCCGCCGACCCATGACTCAGCCAGGATGTGGGCAATAAAATACTACAGGCCAGGGGAGCCCCAAGAGAAGCACTGCTTGGACAAGGAGTTCCTGAGGGAATGCCTAAGGAGGATGGGCTTCGCTGGAGAAGGGAAACCCCCGGAGCTGCCTCAAAAAGTCGTGAGGGAGATCTCAAAGAGGTGCATCGGCGCATACTCGGTGATCTCAGGGGAGTCAACGATAGACGATCTGCAGCTTATGAGCGTTGACGAGATCTTTTTTAAATGATCGATTAATCCGCAAGCCATCTGCTTTTTTATTTACTCCCATTTTGCGCGAATTCCAAATCTTCTGTTTTCAAGCACCAGCCTCCCCTATCCTCTTGACGCGAGTCCATGTAACTCTCCTCTTAAGAAGCACATCAAATAGGGCCTTGATGAGGAAAAGATCGATCAAGTGCTTGTAGCCGAATACAAAGAAGGGCGAAAAGAGCACCAGTCGCCGGTCCTCATTATCTATCTCCACTGCCAATAGGCTCAGCAAGAATTGGAGGAACACAAAAATGAGGAACATAGCCAAAATTTGGAGGTACTCACCTTGGAGCAAGGAGGCGAATGCAGATACCCAAACAGCAATGCCTGCAAAAGGAAGTAGCACCATAGTCAAAAAGATGAATGGGAATGTGATCTGGTAAAGGAAACCGAACCTCGGGTTTTTGAAAGCATCCCTGTGCTTCCAGATCGTCTGGAAATTGCCGCGGTACCACCTCATCCTCTGCCTATAGAGGTCGCGGAGGCTGGTTGGGGCCTCGGTATACGCAAGAGCCTCGGACGATGCCTGGACGATCCTGCCAGCCTT
>JAULTB010000031.1:0-14428 GCA_038801655.1 Candidatus Methanosuratincola thermotaenarum
CTCTGGACCAACTATCTGTTCCAGATTTGCAAGTATTTCGTTGTTTCCTCTAGCCATTTTTCCACCTTCGAAAACTGCTAAAAAATTAGATGCGGTGATATATAAGATTTAACTCATTTCTAAAAGAGGGATATATACAGATTAATACACGATGTTTATCCAGAAAAGGGCAATAAACTCCCTTGGTTTTATTTTAACAACTTTACAAAGTTAAGCAATACATTTTTAAATGGAAATATGTGCCTTAATTGTAGTTTTAGGTGTTGGTATTGCTCAATGTGATTGACACTACCCTCCGCGACGCGCAGCAGTCACTCTTCGCCACCCGGCTGAGAATCGAAGACATTGTCCCAGTGGTGGAGAAGATGGACGAGATAGGCTTCTACGGGCTGGAGGCGTGGGGGGGCGCGACATTCGACTCCAGTATAAGGTACCTGAACGAGGACCCTTGGGAGAGGCTCCGAAGGATAAAAAGGGGGCTCAAGAAGACCAATGTGGTTATGCTCCTCAGGGGCAAGAACCTTGTGGGTTACAGGCATTACTCGGATGATGTCATAGAGGCATTTGTGAAGAAGGCATTTGAGAATGGGGTAGACGTGTTCAGGATATTCGATGCCCTGAACGATGTGGAGAACCTCAGGGTAGCCGTGAAAGTAGCCAAGCAGGTAGGCGCTACGGTCCACGGCGATGTCGTATACACTACGAGCCCCATCCACACTGTGGATTACTTCATCGACGTGGCGAAACGGATAAGCGAGCTTGGCGTCGATGCAATCAGGATAAAGGACATGGCAGGGCTGCTGGCCCCGAGGCCGGCATACGACATAGTCAAGGGGATCAAGAAGGAGACAGGGCTCCCTGTCGCACTCCACTGCCATTATACTTGCGGGCTCGCCTCGCTCTCATACCTGAAGGGCATCGAGGCTGGCGCAGAGTACATAGACACTGCGCTATCCCCATTCGCCTTCGGGGCATCCCAGCCGGCGATCGAGACAATATACGAGGTCTTCCGCGGCACCAATATGCTATCGCACCTGAATATAGAGCTCATAAACGAATGCGCAGATTACTTTGAGAAGGTTCGAGAGAACTACAAGGGATATTGCTCTGAGATGACCGAGAGGATCGACCCGAGGGCGCTCAGGCACCAAATCCCGGGCGGGATGATATCAAACCTGGTTTACCAGCTCAAAGAGTACAATGCGCTCTCTAAGATTGAAGCCGTCCTGAGCGAAGTCCCTGCAGTCAGGAGGGACCTCGGCTACCCTCCGCTCGTGACCCCAATGAGCCAGATCGTGGGCACCCAGGCGGTGATGAATGTCATTACCGGCAAGAGGTACGAGCCAGTGATAAAGGAGCTGGAGGACTATGTGAGGGGATTTTATGGCAGGCCCCCTGGGGAGATAAGCAGGCAACTTGTGGAGCTGGTGAAAAAGGTTGATCCTCCAAAGCTCCCAACCCTGAAAGATATCCCTGAGGATGCCAGGCGCCTAGCGAAGAAGGAAGAAGACCTGCTGACATACTTGCTCTTCCCACAGCTTGCGCTCGCGTTCTTCAGAGGCGAGCTAAAGCCCTTCGCTTCCAATGAGCAGGCAAGGAGGAAAGAAGTCAAGTGGTTCAGGATAAAGATCGGTGATGAAGAGATCGAGGTCAAGATTGAAGGGCAGGAAGGGTCGTGAAGGGTTGGCTGAAGATGGCGTAATTTGAATGCTTTTACTTCCTACTACCTGCCGGAAAGGGGTTACTGACGACAAAGTTAAAAACGAAGGGCGGGATCAGGAGTTAAGGCAAGGGAAGGGGAGACAATTGAATCTGGAATTGTTGCGGAAGTTGAGTGGGGCTCACGGGGTCACAGGCTCAGAGTATGGAGTGGCCGCCGTAATCAAGGAAGAGCTCCAAGGGTCTGGGGCCATTACTCGCGAGGACAAGTTCGGGAACCTCTTCGCAGAGAAGGGGAGCGGAGATCGGACGATGATGGTAGCAGCCCACACCGACGAGATCGGGCTTATCGTGAAGCATATTGATGAAAAGGGATTCATCAGGTTCGCCAAGCTTGGCGGCATAGCCGATCAGATCTTGCCTGCCCAGAGGGTGCTAATACACGGTATGAAGAAGAAGGTGCACGGGGTAATTGGCTGCAAGGCAATCCATGTAATGAAGGACGAAGAAAGGAAGCAGCTTGTGACATACGACAAGATGTTCATAGACACAGGCGCGACCAAGGAACAGCTTGAAGGCTATGGGATCAGGGTCGGTACGCCGATCACTTTCGTAA
Organism: Candidatus Methanosuratincola thermotaenarum; assembly: GCA_038801655.1. Taxonomy (GTDB): domain Archaea; phylum Thermoproteota; class Methanomethylicia; order Methanomethylicales; family Methanomethylicaceae; genus Methanosuratincola; species Methanosuratincola thermotaenarum. Next base: position 2,276 of record JAULTB010000031.1, read on the forward strand.
GGGGGCTGACGGAACTTGAGAACAACCTTGTCGTCGGGAAGGCCATGGACGACAGGGCAGGCTGCTATGTCCTTATTGAAGCCCTGAGGAAGGCAAACCCGAAAAACAAGATCGTTGCAGTCTTCACGGTTCAGGAAGAGGTGGGGCTCAGGGGGGCCACGATGAGCGCAAATGCAGTAAAGCCGGACGTCGGAATTGCGATCGACACCACCATCGCAGGGGATCACCCCGAGCTCTCTGAGCAGGACGCCCCCGTGAAGCTGGGGGATGGCCCTACTATAGTGGTCGCAGATGGGCGGAAAGATTCGCTCGGCGGGGGGATGATCGCAAACCCGCTTGTCAGGGGATGGCTGATGGAGCTGGCAGAGAAAAACGGCATACGGTACCAGCTCGAAGTGCTGGAGGGGGGCACAACAGATGCGGCCGCAATCCAGATGTCTCAGTCGGGGATACCTTCTGCTTGCATATCGATCCCCTCGAGGTATGTCCACAGCTTCAGCGAGGTAATATCAAAGAAAGACCTTGAAGGCTGCGTCGAGCTCCTTGTCAAGGCAATGGAAAGCAGAATACCATTCTAGTGTCCCAAAATGTCTCTCGAAAGGAGGATTAACTTCGACAAGGTCTACGAGTATGGGGAGAAGGGGATAATAGGCAAAGAGGTTTTCACATCCTTCTTCGAGAGAATTCCTATGCTTGAGAAGGCTCTTCGGGAGACCGAAGAGGCATCTGGCCTGCAATATCCGCCAGTATTTTTCGAGCCCGCACTCACGATAATTAGGTACCCATCGTCGACATTCTCAGGCGCTGTAATATATGCGGCCTGCAAGCTGATGGAATACAGTGGGGAGCTCATGCCATGCGTTGTTTTCTCCGTGCCCTTTGTGATGCTCTCGCGCGAGGAAGTACTCAGGGCTTGCGCGGCACACGAGTTCCTGCACTATATTTACATAACGAAAGCGCTTTCCAAGGGGAACTACATGGACCTGGCAGGCGAGAGGCTGGACTCGGTCGAGGTGCACCAAGCATACGACGACACCCACACAGTCTCCCCTGACGAATGGATCCGAAACTCAGAGCTCGTCGAGCTTGTGAAAAGGGTATTCAGCCCGAACATCAACGATCCGGAGCTTGAGGCGTCAATAAGGGAGAAGTGGATCGACAAGGGGTTGCCTGTCAGATATACGAGTGCGGAGGAGGCCAAACTAAAGATCCCGCTAGCAGAGATACAGAGAGTCAGGCTTGACATGAAGGTGCTCCAAAGGCTTTCTCCTTGAGGCAGGCTGATTCTTTTTATATATCTGGAGACATTATTGCCCCCAGTTGGGCGGTGTGAACATTGGTTTTGGATTGTAAGGTCAAGGATCTAGGTCTTGCAGATGGCGGCAGGAGCGTCCTCAGGTGGGCAGAGGACCACATGCCGGTCCTGATGAGCATAAGGAAGAGGTTCGCTGAAGAGACCCCACTAAAAGGGGTGACGATAGCGGCTTGCCTGCATGTCACGAAGGAAACAGGCGTCCTCATCAGGACTCTCATGGACGGGGGCGCCAAGGTCGCACTCGCTGGATCCAACCCGCTCTCGACGCAGGACGATGTAGCCGCAGCGCTTGCAGAGGAAGGGTCCAGCGTCTTTGCCTGGAGGGGGCAGACCAAAGAAGACTATTACAGTTGCTTGAAGGAGGTGCTCAAAAAGGAGCCCCAGATAACTATGGACGACGGGGCAGACCTGATCACGATCCTTCACTCTGGGGAAGGAGACATATCCAAGGTAGTCGGGGGGACTGAAGAGACTACCACTGGAGTCGTCAGGCTCAAGGCAATGGCTGCGAATGGGGTGCTGAAGTACCCAGTTATAGCTGTAAACAACGCCGAGACAAAATGGGATTTTGATAACGTATATGGGACGGGGCAAAGCACCCTAGACGGGATCATGAGGGCCACCAACGTCCTGCTGGCTGGCAAGAATTTTGTGGTGGCAGGATACGGACACTGCGGCAGGGGGCTTGCCAACAGGGCAAGGGGCATGGGCTCCAGGGTGATAGTCACAGAAGTCGACCCAATGAAGGCGCTCAAGGCGGTGATGGACGGATTTGAAGTCATGCCCATGGATGAAGCCGCCAAGATAGGGGACGTATTCGTCACTGCCACTGGCAACAAAGGTGTGATCAGGAGGGGGCACTTCAGCCTGATGAAGGGTGGCGCGATCTTGGCAAACACGGGCCACTTCAATGTTGAGATAGACACGAATGCGCTTTCGGAAGAGGCTGTCGAGAGAAGGCGCATCAGGCAGAATGTCGACGAGTACCTGATGAAGGACGGCAGGAAGATCTACCTTCTTGCAGAGGGGAGGCTTGTCAACCTTGCCGCTGCAGAGGGGCACCCGAGCGAGGTGATGGACATGAGCTTCGCCAACCAGGCACTCTCGGTGGAGTACATAATCAGGGAAGGCAAAAACTTTAGGCCAGATGTGTATGACGTTCCCAAGGAGATCGACAGGTCAGTAGCCAAGCTGAAGCTGGATACGATGGGAGTGAGAATCGACACCATGACTGAGGAGCAGGAAGCTTATGTAAAGGGGTGGGGCGAAGGCACAGAGTAAACCATCTTCAGCTTCCGAGAAGTGCCGCTAAGCCTTCCACCACATGAACATGAAGTAAAGCACCTTGTTCCGGGACCTGTCGAGGGTGGCGAGTATGAACTTCTTCCTCACTGTATGTGAGAGGCGACCCGCCCTCACTATCTCTATTGGGTCCACCTCTGCCGAGCTTGGGAGCACATGTATTACAAATGGGGCATGGTCAATGCCTGGGCCATATTCGTAGACAGCGAAATCAGATCCGAATTTCATACCTGGCCTAACGACATACCCCTTTTCCCGAAGGTCTTTGTAAACCGCATAGAGCTCGTCAAAAAGCCTGAAATTCTCTCTCGAGAGCTTCGCCAGTTCCTCTAGTGAAATCGCACGACCTTCCGACTCGACGGATATTCGCCTTTGCTCAAGGAGATAGTTTGCTTCGAAGAGAGACAGCTCGAGCGGGGCATCGATCTCCGTGTCTTTCGGCTTGTGGATGTTGACCGGCTTGCCGAAAAAGCCCTCCTTGTATAGCTTTGCCCCATGAGTTTTTGAAAGTACGATTATCCGGGATCCGATTATTGTCGCCACTGGAAGGGAAGATGCCATCGCAACACACCAGAATGGAGAATGGCTTTTTAGAGTATATCTGACCGGCAATTAAAGTTTGTCAGCAAGGCATGTGCTTGAAACTAAAATATTGCCGAACTTACTATAGGAGGAGCGAATGGCCGTAATAGCTTGCTATGCTCCGCAGGCGCCTTTTAAGGCGCCAAGTCCTCGTTCCAAGAAAGGTTGAGGTTTTACATGCTCAGAGCACACGGTGCAGTGCGAGCACCCTGACATCGTCTGATGCGTCCCTCATTGTGTCTACCATATGCTCAAGGTTTGCGACCAGGTCCCTGCAGATCAGCACGCAGCCCTGATCCTTCACGTCCATTATGATCCTGAGGTCGAGATCCTGCTGCATCAGATCGATCTTGTTCTCTGCAGAGTGGACATCGCCTACTTGTTTCAACGCATACATTGGATTCATTGCCAACGCCATAACGCAACCCCTGAGCTTTTCATAAGCAGATAAGGATTCGCTTGCCAGCGAGGTGAGACCATCAGCAATCGTCGAGTCTACCCCAAGGTTCCTCTTGGATAGCTTTAGTATGAGCCTTGAAATGGTCTGGGCGATCTCGGCAATCTTCTCGACGTTGAAAATTAGCCTTAGGAAATCCTCCCTGTACAGGAGACCAGGGGCAAACTTTGTCAGCGTGTCGATCAACTCTATCTTTATCTCGTCTGCCTCCTCCTCGAGTCTGGAAACCGTATCGTAGTACTCCTCCATGTTGCCCCTCGATGAAGCGTAATCGTCAATCATAAGCACCAACGATCTCACGACTTCCTGCACTATCCTCGCGTGGTCAGCGAGCAGATCCAGAGATTTTCGGTACGCTTTGTTTTCAAGATCGCTCAGCTCTTTCTGAAAGGTCAAACCAAACATCCCCTGAAGGACGCGCTAAAAGAAGGTTAAGTCTTTAATAAAGTTTTAGTTATAAAAGCACCTGATTAAATAAAAATGCCAAAAAGGCACGAAAAAAATTATTTTTCAATGACAATACCTAATGAAACTGTGTGTAGAATTATTGAAATAGGAAGGGTGATTGGGAAGAGATTTTAGGCTGAAGGCGCAACCTATAGTCGGGACTCGGGCACTGGAAAGGTGTGAAAAATGGAGTGTGACGTGCTAATAATAGGCGCAGGACCTGCGGGGCTTGCTGCCGCGATCTATTCCTCAAGGCAGGGCCTCAGGACGTTCGTTCTGGAGGAGGCGGCAATAGGCGGCAGGGCCACTTACGCCCACGTGATCGACAATTATCCGGGGTTCCCGGAAGGGATCTCTGGGGCAGAACTGATATCAAGGTTCGCAAAGCAGGCAGAGAAGTTCGGCGCAATCATAAAGCCAGGAGAAGGCGCCAAGGAAATAAAGGTCTCGGGGGATGCCAAGGAAGTGATTACCGCAAACGAACGCTATTCCTCCAAGGCGCTTGTGATCGCCACAGGGCTTAGGCAGAAGAAATTGCAGATACCAGGGGAGGAGAGGCTGCTCGGCAGAGGAGTCTCGTACTGTGCCACCTGCGACGGGTTCTTCTTCAGGAATAAGAAGGTTGCCGTGATCGGGGGAGGTAACGAGGCTGCAAGCGACCTGCTGTACCTCTCTTCACTTGCCGGGAAGATATTTTGGGTAGTCGGGGAAGAGGGGATCACTGCTGATGAGAGCTATTTGGCAAAGATCAGGGAGATCGGGATTGAGCAAATCACCGGTGCAAGGGTCGTGGAATTGCTCGGCGGGGAGAGGCTGGAAGGGATCGTGATCGAGAAAGCAGGATCCCAGGAAAAGCTGGCGGTGGACGGGGCGTTCATTGCTGTAGGATCGGTCCCCACAGTCGAGATACTGAAGAAGGCCGGGATCGAGGTAGACGAAAAGGGGTTCATAAAAACCAACGAAGAGATGGAGACGAACATGGCAGGAGTTTTTGCCGCTGGCGACTGTACCGGCAAGAGCCACCAAGTGATCTTGGCTGCGGGGCAGGGTGCCATGGCAGGGATCAGGGCTTCAGCATTTGCAAAGATGAAGGGGCGAATTACAGGCTAGATCTTCCTTATAGTTGCTATCGAGTTGTCCGCCAAACCCTGGACACGCATCTCTTCCGCGTTTGCCCATACCTCATTTTCTGGGGTGTCAGGCAAGGGAAGGGCCCTGAGCTCCAATTTCTTTTTCCCAGCAACAACAACCTCGAACTTCTCGTTTATCTGTAGGTATTTCATAGTTGACGGGTTCAGCTTACCTATTCCCTTGTCTGTGTCTTCCTTTCTCCTCAGACGCAGGCGCTTTTCAGGAGGCTTTGACATTCTCGCCATCACCACTTGAAGGATATCGCTCAGTACTGTTTTAAGGCTAACGCATCGAGAGGAAGTCCTGGAGGAATCCCTTGATCTCGCCGAGAGGGAACCTACGCTGCTCCCAAGTATCACGGAAACGGATGGTGACGGTGTCGTCTTGGAGACTCTGGTAATCAACAGTGACTGCCAATGGGCAGCCAATCTCGTCTGCCCTAGCGTAGCGCCTCCCGATCGATCCGGAGTCGTCAAATTCAGCTATTAAACCGGCATCCTTGAGGTCACGGTATATTGCGTAGGCCTTCTCCCTCAATCCGTCACGGTTGACAAGTGGGAAGACCGAAACAGAGACGGGTGCAATAGACGGGGGTAGCCTCAGCACGACCCTGTCCTCGCGCTCGGAGTATGCGCACTCGAGCGCCAAGTAAGTGAGCCGGTCAGCGCCGAAGGAAGGCTCTGCAACGTGCGGAATGAAGCGCTCACCAGCCTGTGTCTCCTCCTTCTCGTAGAACTCGACATATTCAGGCTTGATGAGCACGCCATCGATCTCGACAGGACCGGAGGAAAGCCTATCCCAGAGCACCGTAGCGTCAGTGCATTTTATCAGAGAGAGCACCCTGCCCGTGTTCTTACCGTGGTCCGCGCTTATTGCATCTGCCTTGGGCTTGGCAGCAAGCGCCTTCACTTTCCTGGGGGCTTCGAATTTCCTGAAGACCGACATGTCCTGACCGCTGTACTGCATATGGCGCGAGAGGTCGTAGTCGGTGCGGTAAGCGTGACCCGAGACCTCCACCCAGCCCCATCGCTCAAGCTTGACCAGCTGGTCGAAGGTCTGTGCAGAGTAGTGTGCCCTCTCCTCCGGGGGCTTCCCGATGAACATCTGCGACTCGACAGGGGCCCCGAGCTCAGAGATGAACTTCGTGGAGAGAGCCATGAAATAGGCGAGCCATTCAGTCTTGATGTATCCCTCCCTAAGCGCCTCGGAGACCGAGACCTGTATTGGTTCAGATGCCTTGGACTTGACCATCTCCTCGGTCAGGAGCCTCAGCTTTACATCCCCCACGTCATCTATTAGCGTGCATTCGGGGGACTTGGGATCGAAAAAGAACTCGACTTCCATAATTGTGAACTCCCTTAGCCTGATAGGGCCTTGCCTTGGAGAGATTTCGTTGCGTGCGACCTTTCCTATCTGGGCCAGACCCATGGGGAGGCGCTCCCTCATCGAGTTGAAAATGCTCTTGAAATTGACGAACATGCCCTGGGCGGCCTCTGGCCTCAGGTAGGCGACATTCTCCGAATAAGGCCCAATATTTGTCCTGAACAGGAGGTTGAACCTTGAGATCTTGCTAAGTTGACCTTGGCATTCAGAGCACTTCACGCCTTTTTCCAGGATAAACGCATCTAGCTCCTCAGGCGTCATGCCCTCTATGCCTTTGACTTCCCCGACCTGCTCCATTATCAGGTGGTCCGCCCTGAACCGCTTGTGGCACTGCATGCACTCTACGATTACGTCAGTAAAATTCTCCACATGGCCCGACGCCTCGAAAACTTTGGCGGGCATTATCACAGGGGTCTCTATCTCGTACACCAGTCCATGGTGCCGGTGTATGAACACCTCTCTCCAGCGCCTCTCAATATTCCGCTTTAGCATAGCACCCATGGGACCGAAGTCAAGAAAACCTGCGACCCCGCCATAAATCTCTGAAGAAGGCCAGAAGAAGCCCCTTCTTCTGCCAAGCTCGACTATCTTATCGTATTTGTCCATCGGAACGCCCTCGCGAGTCAGTCCAGATTGATTATCTACAAGGATATATGCATATTCGTGTTCCCACAAGGGGGTTTCCCCCATTTTTCCAGTTGGATATATATAAGACCCAAATAACGCATAGTGTAGTTGCTCTACACAAATAAGAGGTCGGTGAAGAATGCCAAACACCCCCTTTTACCTCGACCCGCAGCCAGTGTATTTCGGGGGGTTCAAGAGGGAATACGCGGATGCAGATTTTGCGCTTTTTGGAGTCCCCTTCGACTGCACATCGAGCTATAGACCAGGTTCAAGGTTCGGTCCAGATGCAATAAGGGAAGCGTCAGCCAACATCGAAACTTGGTCTTGGAGGACTGGCATGGATTTTGAGGACTTGAAGGTCCATGACTTGGGAAATGTTGCAGTCGTGTATGGCGATGCTGCTGAGACAATCAGGAGGGTCGCGGACACAGTCGAAGACATAAACTCGACGAGAAAAGTCCCCATCATGCTAGGAGGGGAGCACCTGATTACGCTTGGTTCGGCTAAGGCCATAAAGGATTGCACCTTCGTATCCTTCGATGCACATTTCGACATGAGGGATGAATACCTCTCTAACAAGCTGTCCCATGCCTGCGTGATGAGGCGCATCATGGAAGAGGAAGGAAAGGAGAGGGTGCTCCTCTGCGGGGTGAGGGCAACCTTCGGGGAGGAGATCAGATGGGTCAAGGAGAATGGGATAAGGTACATGACCTCAATGGACTTGTTGAGGGAAGGTGTGAGCTCCTCATCTTCGTGGCTCAAGGAACAGCTCAAGGATGCCAGAAAGATTTACATTAGCATCGACATGGATGTGGTTGACCCAGCGTATGCACCAGGAGTCGGCAACCCAGAGCCCGAAGGGATTGCCCCAAGCCTCCTTCTCGACATCCTGGGGGAGATCATAGATGAGAGGGTTGTGGGATTCGATCTGGTAGAAGTCGCCCCGCACTATGACAACGGAAGGACGGCGATTCTGGCCTCCAAGATGATCTTCGAGATCTGCACAATGATAGAACAGGCGCGGAAATGAGTCAGCGCGCCTTTATTTCCCTTATAATCGGAGACCTGGACTTATAGAGGATCCTGTGGCCGCAAACTGGGCACCTGATCCCAGGCAGACCCATGAGCTCGTTGCTGTCAATTGTCTTTCCACATTTCTCGCAAAGGTAGGTTGCCATACCCAAATACCCAGGCAATAGAGAATGCTCCCTGTTTAAAAGTGTTGCGTAAAGTGAAGCGATCAAACCGAAAAAATCTCGTTTCAGCGTTGGATTTTTTACGTACACTATTCAATAAGGCACCCAACCCTTGCACTGAAGGGATTGTTTTGTGCATGGCGGTGAGAACCGCCTCTTGGTCAGAGATGGGAGAGCAAGCATTTCCGGAATGACCGCTCCGGAACCTCCGAGCTGGCAATAAGAAATAAAAAAGGCAGAGGCAAATAGGCAAACACCACAGGGGTGAAGACAATCCTAACGATGAATTTTGCATATGTAAGATTCAAAGATGGCACGAGCAGGGCGCTTTCTCAGGATCAGTGCGACGTGATAGCCATACTTGAAGCCTCAGGCACCCTGAGGAGGAGGTGGAGAAGTGCACTAAAGCTATTCAGGGAGGAGAGTAAGAGAATAGACTTCATTTTCAGGATTTACCACCCAGTCTATCTGGTCAGGCTAGATGGAAAAATAATATCGGTCGATGGAATGGGGATTCAAGAGAGGTGCATCTTCCAGGACAGCATTGGGGACGATGTGGCACTGAGCACGAAAGCGATCTTCCGGCCTGTTTTTGGAGCCGATTTGTGCAACTGGCTCACAAAGTGGGAGGAGACGGCATCAGCAACCGAAGAAATAAGGAACGGATTCGCACTGCCTCCCGTGGTTTCAAAGGAAGAGGCCAAGAGCATAGCGGAGGAAGTGAAAAGCATCCATGAGTTGAACTCGGAAACGGTCCAAAAGCTTGAGGATAAAATCTATAGGCTGAACGAAGAATACAACAAAGTTCTGCTTGATCTCGTCAAGGAAGAAAAGTCGCTTCTCGAGGACTATGACAAAAAAATTTCATTGAAAAGCGCTGAGGTAGAGGGCCTTGAAACCTACAGCGAGATGAAGATGATCGGTGAGCTGAGGGCGAACTTCGACAAGAAGCTGGAATCAATCAAAAAACAGAAGGCAGAGATCGAGCAGACAAGGCATAAGACTTTGAAGAGCATATCTGGGCTGGAAAGTGAGAAGGCGAAGTTGATCTCGCTGAAGAATTCGCTTTCCAGTAAGATATCCTCATTGAACCTAAAGCTCAAGAAGATCCATGAGGAGATGCAGAGGCTGAAATCAAGCGGAAACGACCCCAAAGCCGTCAGCCAGCAGCTAGTCAATTTGGAGAGGACCAAGAGGGAGATCGACAATCTCAATAGAGAGCTCGAGAGCTGCGTCTCAAGATTCAACCAGATCTCTGGAGAGATCTCCAAGCTGACCAACAGTCTTGACGATCTTGACAGGCAGCTCGCGAACCTGAACGAGAAGGAGAGGCTGTTGCCTTCAAAAATGGAGGAAGAGGTGAACAAAGTCCGCATCTGCTTTGCAGGGAGGCGCGAGAACCTCATAAAAGAGCTGATGGAGTTGACTGAGGAGAAGGAGCGGGCGCTGGCTGAGATAAGGGCAAAAGAAAGGCGGGAAAAGACGAAATACAACAAAGAACTCTGCAGGCTGCAGTTCCTGCTCTCCAGGACGAAAGAAGATTTGCGCGCATCTGAGTCAATTATGCTGCAAGGCGAGTCTGACGCAGAATGGGAGCTGGAGGTGCTGCTCATACCATTCTACATCTACTCAATTGAGGGCGATCTCAGGATCATCGAGCCCCAGATACACTTTGCTGAAGGCGGGAAGATAGTGAAGTCCGGAGGGTCATGCTTGGTGATGGGAGGTTGCGAACACTTGCAGGGGAACTGGGATGCCCTTTCCATGCTGCTCTTCAAAGCCAAGGAAAGCTTCAACCTCATTTCGATCGAAAACAGGAGGAGGATAATCGCAGCTGCCGAGACCCTCAGGTCGATGCGGGTAATCAACGATTTCCAGCTTTCGTACATAAGGGCGGTGAGGAGCGAATGAAGATCCTTTATGCAAGCCAGTCATTTCTGCCAAGCACCGGGGGGGTCTCTTACTACCTCTTCTGGCTGGCTAGAAAGCTGAAGGGCGCGAAGCACGAGGTCATCTTCGTTAACATGAAGCCACCAAAGGGGGTTAGCAGGGAAGAAATAGCTGGTTTCAAGGTATTCAGGGTCCCTGCCGATGGAGAGTTCGACCACGAGACTCTCAGGGGCTATTCTAAATTCAAGGAGATCATACTGAAGGTCTTCCACAACCGAGACGTTCCTGTGGACATGCTTTACAATAAGCACCTCTACGGCTACAATGAATATCTTAAGGTCAACGAATCATTCCAGAGAACCATCACAGAAGCCGCAGACCTAGAGCAGCCAGACATAATCCATGTGCACGACTTCCAGCTGCTCCCCTGCCTGCCTAGCCTCTGTGGAAATCAACGGCCGCTCGTCTTCACCTGGCACATACCGTTCACGGAGGATGTGCACCCTGCGTGGAAGGAGGCGATGGTGGAATACATGAAAAACGCCTCAGCGTCCATATTTTCGACAAAGGGGTATGCGAGCGCAGCCATAAAGTCCGGGATTCCGTTCAACAGGGTGGGCGTCATCCCGCCGTTCATTGATGTGGAGCAGCCAAAGGCAAAGTTCAGGGAGAAATTCGGGATTAGGAACGACGAGAAGCTGATAATCTGCGTGGCAAGGATGGACAGGTTCAAGGGGCAAAACATACTCCTCGACGCGGCAGCTGGGCTTGACATCGATTACCGGCTTGTTTTCATAGGCAACGGCTCATTCAGCAAGGACGTGCTCAAAGTCAAGGACAAGGAGAGCTACGGCAAGGAGCTCAAGGAGAAGGCAAAAAACGAAATTTACGCTGGAAGGGTTCTCTTCACAGGGGCAGTCGACAGAGATTTGCTGATGGCAGCCTATAACGAATGCGACCTCGTCGTATTGCCGTCTGTGCACGAGGGCTTCGGATTGGCAATCACAGAAGGAATGGCATTCGGGAAGCCAGTGATAGGAACTGCGGTCGGCGGCATCCCCTCCCAGATCTGGCCAGGAGTGAACGGCTACTTGGTCAGACCCAATGATCCAAGGTCACTCGCGGATGCGATTCGCCACATACTGAAGAACAGCGAATTGGCTGAGGAAATGGGGAAGAACAGCAAGGCGATCTTTGAAAGATACTTCTCCGCCAAGCGAGGGGCGGAAGATCATATAGAGCTTTATAACAGACTGCTCAAATTCGGGGGGTAAGGTGGCATTTTCCTTGAAAGGGGGCAGTGGTTTCAGCGGCTTCTACAAGAAGAGTATCGATGAAAGGATAGAGACACTGAGGAAGGGCGCAGGACTGGGGGAGGAGGATATCCAGAGGCTCAAGGAGGGGCTGCCGGTCGAGCTCGCCAACATGATGGTAGAGAACGTAGTAGGGACCTTCCAGCTTCCGCTCGGGATAGCCACGAACTTCAGGGTGAATGGCAAAGACTACCTCGTGCCAATGGCAACTGAGGAGGCTTCTGTAATTGCGGCTGCGAGCCACGCAGCGAAGCTTGCCCTCCCGGAGGGGTTCAAGGCAACAAGCACTAGACCAGTGGTGCGCGGGCAGGTCCAGATCATTGGGCTCGGCGACATAGCAACACCTGCCCAGAGAATCCTGGAAGCCAAGCGTGAGCTGATTGAGGAGGCAAACAGGTTCGCAGGATCGTTGCCCAAGATGGGGGGCGGCGTGCTTGATCTCAAGGTCAAGGCTTTTGAAGAGCCGAGGAGGATGCTCGTCGCCGAATTTTACGTTGACTGCAGGGACGC